>NZ_JAJSOU010000022.1:0-54765 GCF_021282405.1 Buttiauxella cochleicola | reverse complement strand
GCCGAGTGGTTGAAGGCACCGGTCTTGAAAACCGGCGATCCGAAAGGGTTCTAGAGTTCGAATCTCTACGCTTCCACCAACATTTTAGCCCCAGCTTAGAAATAAGCTGGGGCTTTTTCGTTTCTGTCGTTTATCACTCCAGGCTTACCCCTTCATCATCAACGCGCCACCCTCCAGCGCTTTTTAAATCATCTGCAAAGTTGATCACATAATAATCAGTTTAAAAAACGATCAACATCACATTAATATTTCATTAACATATCTACCATTGGTATTACCACTACAGACCACTGGTAATATTGTATGCAAATCAGTCGTGAAAAGACGGAACACATCAGCGGCTACGACCGGGTTGTTAAATTTTTGCGCGAGCAATTACTTTCCGGAGAGCTCAAAGCTGGAGACAGTTTGCTGCCTGAACGCGACCTCTCTGCCAGATTAGGGGTTAGCCGGCCAGTATTACGTGAGGCGCTAAGAGCCTTAGCCATGATCGGTGCTGTAGAAATCCGGCATGGAGTGGGTACGGTTGTAACTAAACCTGATGTCTCAATCCTGGGCGAGTTTTTCACCTTTGTTCTGGCGCACCAGCCAAACGTGGTTGACGACGTGATGCAGGCACGTATTGCGATTGAGCGTCAGGCAACACGTCTTGCCTGCCGCAGGGCTGTTCAGAGTGATTACGATCGTCTGGCCGCATGTCTTAGCGATATCGTCGATACCATCCATATTCCAGAATCAGGTGGTCTTGCCGATTTTCGTTTCCATGAAGCCATCGTTAATGCTTCAGGCTCCCCAACACTTATCAACATGTATCAATCGATCAGTGTGTTAATGCACCGATCCCACCTCGACAGACGCGAACAGATTATTCAACTCGAAGGCATAGAAGAGTTTCTTATCGATCATCATCGCGCCATTTTTGCCGCCATCGTCGATCGCAATGAAGAAAAAGCCGATGAATTACTGGGCCGCCATTTTGAGATTGGGGCCGATTTTCGCCGTCGCGCCACCATTCGCATGGTTGGCGGAACCCCATTTGCAAACTAAAACCCACTCAGAAGGAAAGACAGATGCAGATAGTCATTGGTAGCGATCACGCAGGCTTTCATCTCAAACAAGAACTCTCACGGTGGCTTCGCCAGTGCGGGTATGAAATTGAAGATATTGGCAGTCATGACCCACAACCCGTGGATTTTCCTGATATTGCTTACGCCTTATGTAGCAAAGTTCGCGAGGGTCACAGTAAACGCGGAATCCTGGTCTGTGGTACCGGTGTTGGCGCGGTGATTGCGTCAAATAAGGTGAAAGGCATTCGCGCTGCTGTCTGTCATGACGTGCATTCTGCACATCAGTCCGTCGAGCATGATGACGTCAACGTGATGTGCATTGGCGCGCAAATTGTCGGCCCGTGGCTGGCACGCGATCTCATTGCTGCCTTTTTAGAAGCTGAGTTTGTCCAGGATGCTGACTTCATTCGTCGCGTAGAGAAGTTATCCCAGCTTGAGCAATCCAACTAGTTAGCAACAAGGAGAATAATGATGAATAACAACACTTTCGGCATCGTTGGTTTTCTTGGTTTAGGTGTAATGGGGCGAGAAATGGCCCGTAACCTTGCTCAAGCAGGCTTTACCGTACGCGCTTTTGACATTATCTCAGGAGCTGGTGATTCATTGCGCCCGTTTGGCGTGGAAATTGTGTCCGAGATTAGCGCAGTAACCAGCGACGCCGATATTGTCATTTCCATGCTGCCAGATACACCGCAGGTTGAAGATATTGTCCGTGGGCCCGGAGGGTTGTTGTCCAATCCTCCTCCCGGAAAGCTGTTTGTCGATATGAGTACCATCGCCCCAGAAGCTACCCGAAAGTTAAGTCAGGAATTATTAGCAGTCGGAGTCACTATGCTTGACGCCCCCGTTTCTGGAGGCCCGATTGGTGCTAAAAGGGGCACGTTGAGCATCATGGTTGGCGGTGATGCTGGTGGATTTGAACAAGCCACCCCTTATCTCAAAGCCATGGGCACCACATTGAACCATGTTGGGGCATCTGGTGCCGGGCAGACCGTCAAACTCTGTAATCAGCTTATCTGCGGCATCAATATTCAGGCTATTTGCGAAGCGCTGGCACTTGCGCGAGCCTGGAATATCGATTTGCCACAGATGCGCGAAGTGTTACTGGGCGGGTCAGCTGCCTCATGGATGCTCGATAAGCTGGGGCCGGCGATGATCGAAGGGGATGTTTCAGCTGGTTTTCGTATTGACCTGATGATGAAAGATCTTCGTCTGGTACTGGAAGCCGCGCAAAAACATCCGGTGCCACTTCCCGCCACGGCTCTGGTTGCCACTCAGTATCAAAACGCGCAGGCATACGGCGAAGGGTCAAATGGTAATCAGGCGCTATTCAAGGTTTATGACCGTCTAACCGGTCAGCAGACTATATGACCAAATTACATGGGTGAAAAATCATGATCCTTGATTTCACTGCAATTTTTTCCCAATGGCAGTTGTTGATTGACGGTGCTCTGTTAACCGCGAAACTTGCCATGGTTACCACGGTGACCGGTTTTCTTATCGGTACACTCTGTGCCATTGCACGGCGTTCTCAATCTGTATTTTGTGCAAGAGTCGCGGCCATCTACGTCGAGTCGATCCGCAATACGCCGTTTCTGGTGCAGATATTCCTGGTTTACTTTGGCCTGTCTAGCTTGGGGTTTTCATTTACGGCGTTCACCGTCTCCGTTATTGCTTTAACGATAAACGTTGGCGCTTATACAGCTGAAATCATGCGTGCAGGTTTTGAGTCCATCCATAAAGGGCAGTGGGAAGCGGCTGAGACACTTGGGTTAACTAAATGGCAGCAATATTGGCATGTGGCACTGCGTCCGGCGATTGAGCGTGTATATCCATCGCTGACCAGCCAGTTCATTCTTTTAATGCTGGCCTCTTCAGTCACATCGCAAATCTCTGCTGAAGAACTGACGGCAACCGCTAACTTCATACAATCAGAGACCTACCGCCCCTTTGAAACCTTCTTCATTGTGGCAGGCATCTATATTGCACTTTCTATGCTGATGCGTCTGGTCTTTTGGTTGTTTGGGCTGGCAATTTTTCCTCGCCGCCGCCGACTTGGCACCACGATTTAGGGAGGACTGACGATGAATATTCCCCTCAACTTTGCCCATATTCAATTTTTGCTCGAAGGCACGTTATGGACGATTAATTTATCGCTGATGGCTTTTATCGGTGGTGGTTTAATGGGCTTTCTTATTGCACTTGGACGTATTGCCCCCGTCAGGCCGCTGCGTTTACTGGTCAGCTTGTGGGTTCAGCTGATTCAGGGAACACCGTTACTGATCATCATGTTTATGATCTATTTCGGTTTGCCGCAGCTCGGTTTTTCAATCTCACCACTACTGGCTGCAGGCGTTTCCCTCACTATTTATGCCAGCGCTTATCTTGGTGAAATTTGGCGCGGATGCATTCAGTCTGTTCCTCGCGCGCAGTGGGAGGCCGCTGAATGTCTGGCGCTGTCACGCACGCAGCGCATGTTTAAAGTTATTTTGCCACAGGCGATCAAACTGGCGACGCCACCAACGGTGGGGTTTTCTGTTCAAATTATCAAAAACACTTCGCTGGCCTCCGTTGTGGGGTTTGTCGAATTAGCACGAGCGGGTCAGTTAATTAACAACTCTATTTTTGAGCCTTTCATTATTTATCTCATTGTTGCGGCAGTTTATTTCTGTCTTTGCTTCCCGGTCTCTGTATTAAGCCGAAGGCTGGAGCGGGGCGCACCTGAGAAAAAAGCCAAACTATTGCAACCTGCTACCCCACGAATCACTTAAGCGCTGAAGGTAATCAATATGTCCATTATTACATTGAGCAATGTGCAAAAGAGCTTCGGCCCTAACCCGGTGCTTAAGGACGTCTCTTTTTCTGTTAATCAAGGCCAGGTCATCGCACTGATTGGTGCTAGTGGTTCAGGAAAAAGCACCGCGCTGCGCTGCATCGACCGCCTGGAAACTATCGATGGCGGCAGCATCGAGGTCTGTGGGCACAAAGTCGAAGATCCTCGCCTTGATTTACGTAAGCTGCGCCAGGATGTGGGGATCGTGTTTCAGAGCTACAACCTGTTCCCCCATTTGACGATTGAGCAAAACATTACACTCGGCCCGGTGTCGGTGAAGAAAATGCCGAAAGCAGAAGCCAGAAGGTTAGCTCTGTCGGTACTTGAGCAGGTCGGGCTGGCTGACAAAGCTGATAGTTATCCTGAACAGCTTTCGGGTGGGCAGCAACAACGTGCTGCCATTGCCCGTTCGTTGGCGATGAAACCGAAAGTCATGCTGTTCGATGAAGTGACATCCGCGTTAGACCCCAAACTTACCGGAGAAGTGTTGCGGGTTATTGAACGTCTGGCCGGTAGTGGCATGACCATGATCATGGTGACCCATGAGATGAATTTTGCACGCCGGGTAGCCGATAAAGTGATTTTTATGCATCAGGGAACCGTACATGAAAGCGGCACGGTAGCCATTTTGAAAACGCCGTCGACTGAGGCGCTGCAGGAGTTTGTTTCAAACGACCTTTGACAGAAAAAAACTGTTTTAGCCCTATACGCAATCAGGAGAATAATAATGACCTCTACAAAAAACATCGCATTGCTCGCCACATTACTCTCTGCCGCTTTGTCATTACCGGCCCAGGCAAACATGCTCGCGGATATTCAGCAACGCGGAGAGCTACGAGTCGCAACGGATATGGCCATTCCTCCATCGGGAATGCTGGATGCCTCAATGAAGCCAGTCGGTTCTGATGTTGAGACTGCGGAGCTGTTGGCCAAAGATTGGGGTTTAAAACTCAAATTTATCGAGACCACGGGCCCAACCCGCATTCCAAACTTACAAACGGGTAAAGCAGATATTGTTATATCGACGCTGTCAGTCACACCTCAGCGAGCAGAAGTCATAGATTTCACCAGAGCATATGCAGGATTACGTTCAGTCATCGCGGCTCCAGCCGCCACTAAAATAAGTGACTGGAGCGATCTTAAAGGACGCGCCATCACGGTTACACGCGGCACGACGCAGGACTCAATGTTAAGCAAAGATGCAATGAAGAATGGTTATACCGTTCAGCGCTACGATGACGATGCAACGTTAGTTACCGCAGCCGTCAGCGGGCAGGCTTACGCCGTTGCAACTTCAGCGACACTCGTTAATCAGATAAAAAAACAGAATCCAAAACTGAATTTTGAACCAAAGATGACGCTGACCGTTTTTGATTTGGCGATTGGGCTGCAAAAAAACCAGCCTGAGTTAAAAGAAAAACTTAATGAGTGGATTGAAACCAATATTAAAAATGGAAAGTTAAATGCTATATACGAAAAGTATCACGGTGAACCAATCCCGCAGGAAATATTGAATCGCTAAGAAATAGATACGATCCAGAGATAAACAGTAATTGCAGAAGTAATGTTACTTGCGCCCATATTTAAGCTGGCTGGATATATCTGGCAGTTAACAGTATGGGCGCTATATACTCTATCAATACAATTGTGCCAAATCCATATTATCAGTAAGAGTCATCACCTCTTGTCGGTGTTCCAGCAAAATATTAACCAGTTCGCTATCAAGCGAGTTATTTTCGGATTCCTGATGAAGGATTTCGCTCACTCTATTCGCAGGCATTGCAGTGCGATAAGGGCGGTTTTCAGTCAGTGCCACAAACACATCGGCAACCGAAATTATCCGACACTCTTGCCCAATCTCATCACCAGCCAGACTAAATGGATAACCATAACCATTCGGTTTCTCATGATGAAGTGCTGCCCAGCGCGCGATATCAGTGATAGCGTCGATGGATGAAAGCAACTCAAAGGTATGATAACTGTGGCTTTTTAATATCGCGATATCTGCATCATCAAGTTTGCCTTCTTTGTGCAATAAACTCATCGGTATGGCCAGCTTCCCGATATCATGCAGATAGCCTGCCAATTCAATTTTCTTACACTCAACTTCAGAATAGTGGCATTTCTCAGCAAGAAATCTGGCAACAATTCCAACATGTAATGAGTGGCGGCAAGTGAAGTTACAGTGCATATCAATAATGGTATTAAGTAATAGCCCAAAATCCATTAGCTCATCGAGGCTGATTGTTTTATCAGCTATAGGTGAATACATTCTCAAGAGATGTAATGGCAATGGTCTGGTTAATCCCAGCCAAAAATAAGTTTTATTTGCCAGGCGAAGAAACGCTTCTAACACGAGTGGATGAAAACGTGTTTCTACTTCATCTTTTATCAATTCAACGCAGCGTTCAGCTGGCGACTCATGCCCACTATTTCTTAATTTAAGATATTGAATATCGATGCGGTCAGCCAGGTAGATGATATGGCTGGCGAACGGAATACGCTCATCATCCTGGTATTCACCCTGCCCATAACCCCATTTCCTATGGTGATGGAGGATGATTGATGCTTTATCCGCCAATAAAGGCACCATCTTAAAAATGGAAGCACCATAGGTTGCATGTGCGTGACTATAAGGTTCTTGATCGTCGATGGCGATTAAATAATCTTTTTTTACCAGACCACCAATATCATGCAGCAATGCAGAAATAAAAACATCTTCGCGGTATTTAGGCACTAGCTTGAGTTCAGCAGCCAGCTCATTCGCGATGAACGCCGTCCGTTTATGATGACCATTCAATTCAGGCGCACTGGTTTCGATCGCTAATGCAATAGTTGATAAAACCTGAAAGAGATTTATTTCCACATTTATTCCTGTCGCACACAAAAAGAAATACTTATCGATATATATAATAAACATCCCTGCCATTAACGATGTTTTATTTTATATAGACAAGTTTCATTAAGTAATGATGTGTTTACCTAAAGCATTTTATTGTTAATTGTCTTCACATTTTTTTGACAAAATATTTGTTATTCGTCATGAAAAATATAAATTAGTCGCGGCTTTAGATTGTTGCGTGGTGATTTAAACCAATAACGAAATGAAAAGCAATGCGTAAGTTGCTGATGATATATAAGCGTGAGGGATAATTTTGATACGTTAGTGATTTGCAGAATTTATTCATATAGAACTAATTAGTGCAGGGAGCAACGAATCACTGCTCCCTGCAAGCATCAGGATTTAGGGAAAATCCAGACATGTTCCTCAGGTAATGCCAGATGGCAATGCTGGGGATCGCGAAGGCTGGTGCCATATGCGCGAATGACAAAATCATCGCCCGAGGTACGGAACAAATATTCCCAGCGATCGCCAAGATACATGCTGGTAAGCAACGGGAGTTCAAGTTGGTTTTCGCCAGGGCCGTCAACCAGCATTACGCGTTCCACGCGGATAACAGCCGTCGCTTCCTGACCACTTTGCACACCTTCCCCAGCTTGTCCCCACAACGTCCAGCCTTTGCCTTCGATACGCGCTTTTCCGTCACGCACCTCGGTGACTTTGCCGTGCAGACGGTTGTTACTACCCATAAATTCTGCGGTAAAGAGGGTCTTTGGTGAGCCGTACATTTCCTGTGGAGTGCCTTGCTGTTCGATTTTGCCGTTATTGAGCAACAAAATTCGGTCAGATATCGCCATCGCCTCATTCTGATCGTGCGTGACCATGAGGGCTGACAAGCCCAATTTGATAATCAACTCGCGCAGGAATACACGGGCTTCTTCACGCAACTTGGCATCAAGGTTTGATAGTGGCTCATCAAGCAGAATCACCGGCGGGTTGTAAACCAGCGCTCGGCCAATCGCTACGCGCTGTTGCTGGCCACCAGAGAGTTGATGTGGATGGCGTTTACCCAGATGCCCAAGGCCAAGTTGGTTCAGCACGTCTTGTACGCGTTGAGTGATTTCAGCAGCAGCGACTTTGCGCAGCTTCAGCGGGTAGGCCACGTTTTCGAATACGGTTTTGTGCGGCCACAGTGCGTAAGACTGGAATACCAGCCCAAGGTTGCGCTCTTCGGCAGGGATCTCGCTACGCGGTGTGCCGTCGTAAACTTTGTTTTTCCCGATGGTAATCGTGCCCTGGGTGGGCTTTTCCAGCCCAGCGACGGCGCGTAATAATGTGGTTTTGCCGCTGCCTGATGGCCCGAGCAAAGAGACGACTTCGCCACGTTTCAGATTCATGGAAACACCCTTTAATACCGGGTTGTCACCGTAGGTTAAGTGCAGGTTCTCGACCGTTAATTCAATCATGCAGTTTGACTCCAAAACGAAGGGCAATCCCCAGACCTACCACCACCAGCAGGATATTAATAAACGAGAGAGCGGCAACAATATCTATGGCTCCGGCGGCCCACAGGGAAACCAGCATTGAGCCGATGGTTTCTGTACCTGGTGCAAGTAGGTACACGCCGGTTGAATATTCGCGCTCAAAAATCAGGAACATCAGCAACCATGATCCAATCAGGCCGTAGCGCGATAACGGAATAGTGACGTGGCGAGTGATTTGCCCGCGAGTCGCACCGGTGCTGCGCGCAGCTTCTTCCAGTTCTGGCCCGACTTGCAGCAACGTTGAGGAAATCAGCCGCAGACCGTACGCCATCCATACGACGGTATAAGCCAGCCAGACGCTGAAAATGGTACTGCGCAACGAACGCAGCCATACCACCAGGTTATCGCGCAACCACTGCGACCACGGCATTCCGGAAAGCCAGCCGGATTTGAGTGCATTGTCGAGCCACATCGGCAGGAACAGGAATACCCACAGGAATGCCAGACCCGCCAGTAGCCCTGGAACCGCGCGTGGCACCAGCACGCTGTAGTCGAGGAAACGCGTGATGTTGTCTGGTTTGCGGTGCATAGCGATACCGATAAACAGATAACAGGCAACAGCCAGTGCGCCACCAATAACACCAATCGCCATCGAGTTAACAATGGCGCGCAGCAGGTTCGGCTGCTCCCAGATAGTGCGGAAAGTTTGAAGCGACAGTTCATCCCAGATGGATACGCCTACGCCCCAGTTAGAAATAAACGCGCGCAACATCACGCCAATTAGCGGAACGCCGATAGTCACTGTTAGCCAGAATGCCACTACCGCACCGGCTACCCAGCGCCATTTACCCAGCGGTAATGCGCGTGCCTGTGATGCTTTGCCTTTCACCGTTACAAAGCGGTTGGCGGTACGCATCAGGCGACGTTGCAACATCACCAGCGGAATGGTGATACAAATCAGCACCACGGCAACCGCGGCCATCAGATGATAGGAAGGTGTGCCGAGTTTATTGGTCAACTGATACAGATAAGTGGCCAACACCATGTTGCCTTCCGGATCGCCCAGCACCAGCATCAGGCCGAACACTTCCAGCCCAAGGAAGAACAGCAAGACGGTGGCGTACAGAATAGAAGGGCGCACCATCGGCAGGCTGACGGCGGTCATTACCTGTAACGGCGAAGCACCGGCTATACGTGCAGCTTCTTCGACATCAGACCCCACGCTGCGCAGCGCTGAAGAAATATAGAGATATGCATGCGGAACATGCGTTAGACCGGCGATTATCACAATGCTCGACATGTCGTAGATATTCCACGGCACGAAACCAAGAATGGATTGGGCCCACAGCGAGAAGAAACCTACCGGCCCGGCGGCGACCACATAGCCAAACCCCAGAACCATCGGCGAAACAAAAATTGGCACCAGGATCAGCGGTTCAATCAAACGTCTGCCTGGCAAATCGGTGCGCACCATCAGGAATGCCAGAATTCCACCCAACGGGATGGCAATAACCACAAGGCCGATAGCCAGAATAAATCCGCTTTTCAATGCCCTGTAGAAATCAGGATCGGTAAAGATGAAGCCAAAAGATTCAAGGCTCCACTCTTTTGAGGGCGAAAAGAACGGTGCAGAGAGGAAACTTTGTATCACGATGAACGACAGCGGTATGTAGATAACCAGCGCTGTTATTAACACCACAATGCCGCGTGGCAGGCTCTGCCACTTTCTTAGCAATGCACTCATACGACTTCCTTTTTCAACGACTGATTTACCCAAGTCATTCGCGCTACAGGCATGCGGCAATCAAGCAAATCCCGATGAGCTTACTCGAGTAAGTATTTCGGGTGAGCGAGTGCAGCCAACGCACCTGTAGCGTGAATGACGTAGGGGAAATTTATTTAGCCGCGGCAGCACGCCACTGTTTGATGTAATCCAGACGTTTTTTCTGTTGCAGATATTCCAGCAGTGTTTCATCCACAGGGATTGGCTTGAGTGCATTGCCTAACATTTTCGTCATGCCGTCGATATCATTTTTGCCTTCGATATCGTTGCGGATGGATGGGATGTCGGCCTGATTGGCCAGGATGCTTTGCCCTTTTTCAGACAGCACGTAGTCCAACCACAGTTTCGCGGCATTGCTGTTTTGCGCTTGCTGACTGATAAACGACACGCGCGACAGCACCAGGGTGTAATCCTTCGGATAGGAAATCCCCAGAGACGGATCGGTTTTGGCGCGAGCTTCAGCGTAAGAACCCAGAATGTTAAAGCCGATCAGGTTTTCACCTGATGAGACCCTCTCCATCATGGTGCCGGTGGACGACTGCACAGACAGGCCGCCTTTAGCGATATCAGCCAGAGTTTTGAAGTAATTCGGGTCAGCTCTGAAATCCTGTACAGACAGCATGAAGCCCAGGCCGGATTTCTCAATGTCGTAAGTGGTGACTTTTTTGCTGAATTTATCAGGCTGGCTGGCGATAAGTTTTGCCAGCGCGGTATGGGAATCTGGCACTTCATTCGCCGGAATCAAACGTTTGTTATAGATAAACACTACCGGCTCATAAGTTGTGCCGTAGGCTTTGTCTTTCCACACAGCCCATTTTGGCAACTGACCCTGCTCAGGGGATTTATATTCCTGGGCATAGTCGACAGCCAGTTTCAGCGCGGTGTCCATTGAGGAGCTCCAGACCACATCGCCGCTGGTGCCACCCGCCGCTTGTTCGCTGATATAACGGTTATACAGTTCGGTACTGTTCATATCGTTATATTCAACTTTAATACCTGGGTATGCAGTCTCAAACCCCTGAATTAGCGGGCCAGCGGCTTTGGTATCGGTGGTTGAATAGATGACCACTTTGCCTTCTTTAGTCGCAGCATCGACGACTTTTTGGTAGTCAGCCGGGTAGCCTTGAGGAAGTGCAGACATTGCGGAGCAAGACATCAGTACAGCGGTAGTGATTACAGAGAGATGTATTTTATTTAACATTATTATTAACCTTTAGCTGCATTTGGGTAACTAATGGTCAACATAGCGCATGGGGTTTGACAGGCAATGGGGGGAGTTTTTTAACTTTCCGAATTGTGATTCGGGGCTTTATTTCGGCAATTAACACCATTAAAACCGCGAAAGCGTGCGGCTATATCGGATGACGCTACGCTGATTCGCGCTACAAAAATATGCATTTACCCACCGTTGAAGGTGGGAGAAACCGCAGGTGTTATCCCCCAATTTTGCGGTACAGACGTCGCGGATGGCCGATATTTCCGTATTGCATCTCGACGCCGATAATACCCATTTCCACGCAATACTCGAGATAACGGCGCCCTGTGGTTTTGCTTATTCCGACTTCTTCTACCACCTGTTCTACCGACCAACTGATATCAGGTCTGCTCGTAAAAATGCGCTGAACTTTCTCCAGCGTGTTTGGCTCAATTCCTTTCGTGGATGGGGCTGAGGCCGCATTGATGGCGGGTAGGTTATACAATCGGTCCAGCGCATTCTGATCAACTGTCTTCACATGACGCAACGTTTTGACCAGTTGCATAAAGCGCTCCAGCGAACTGCGCAGGCGGTGAAATGAGACGGGCTTGATGATGTAGTCAAACGCGCCGCTGCGCATCGCCTGGCTGCAAGTTTGCATATCGCTGGCAGCAGTAATGAAAATCACCGAACAGTCGAAGCTCTTAAGAAGCGGGCTGTCGATTAAATCCACCCCCTGGCCATCCGGCAAAAAGTTGTCGAGCAATATCAGTCGTGGCTGATGTAGTTCCAGCAGGGAGCGAGCGTGCTCAAGTGTTGCGGCAATTCCCACGACGCGCAGGTGAAAATTTTGCTCGATAAAGTCGCGATGCAAACCGGCAAGGTGGGGTTCATCTTCCACGATGACGACATCAAATGAGTTGCTGTTATTCATGGTATTACCCTGCTCAAACACTTACCGGAAAGGGGATAAAAACAGAAAATATTGTACCTTGCGGCGTATTGTCTGTGATTTCGATACTGCCGTGTGCCTGATGGACGTAGCTGGCAACCAGATATAAACCGATGCCATGTTCTGAGCCTGCCATCTCATGAATGCTTGATGGTTTAGTGGTGACGCCTTGCTCAAAAAGATGGGGTTTTAGCGTGTCATCCACACCGCAGCCCTGGTCGGCTACTTCAATCACCAGTTCCTGATTTCTGTCTGAAATATAGAGCTCCACAGGTACCGAATGTATGGGGGCTTTCAACGTGGCGTCCACAGCGTTATCGAGTAAATTGCCGATCACAGACATAAGTTCGGTTTCACCAATTGTCGCGGGAATTCGGGTTAACTGGCAGGCCGGGTCAAATGTAAGCTCAATACCTTTTTCGCGTGCGCTGACGTATTTCCCCAATAACAGGCCACAAAGGGCAGGGGAGGTGAAATGCGCTGAGACAAAATCCAGCACATTCTGTGCCCCCTCGGATTGCGCCTGGATATAGCGCATCGCATCGTCATAGCGCTGCATCTGCAACAAACCGGCGAGTGTTGCAGTCCAGTTCAACTGTTCGTGGCGCATGATGCGCAGGTTGTCTGCGTAGCGCTTCACCTGGCTTAATTGGCTGCTCAGAGTGTTCATGTCATTTTTGTCGCGGAAACTAAAAACCCAGCCGCTTTCAGCCCCTGGTTCGAGTTCAATCGGTACACGGTTAACAATCACCTGCCGTTGATTAAGCACGGTTATTTGATCGTGATGGCTGTTATTTTCTGTCACGCCATGTTGATTAAAAAATGTGGGTGGCGTTTGTAATATCTCATCCAGTGGTTTGCCGAGTAGTTCATTTTCAGGCTGGCGAATATCCAGCAACTCGCGCGCGGCACGGTTAATTAATATCAGCTGCTTCTGCGCGTTAACGGCAAATACACCTTCATACATCGCTTCGAGCAACGCCTTTTGTTGGAGAACAAGCAGAGCAATATCCTTTGGCTCCAGCCAGAACATTTGTTTTTTGACATTGCGGGTGAATACCCATGAAAAAATAAACAGCAGAATTAATAGCAGCAGGCCATATAAACCCGCTTGCCAGAGCCGGTTGGCATTAATATTGGCGATATATGAAGTGAGATAACCAACAGAGACAATCCCAATCACTTGGTTTTTAGCGTTAAAAATTGGCGCTTTGCTACGTAATGAAACACCGATACCACCTTTACGCGTAGAAATAATCGTTTTGCCCTGCAAAACTTCGGCGTTATCGCCACCAATCATTGGCAGGTTAATGCGTTCCGGGGATTCAGAGTGGTAAAGATGCTGTTCGCGGACGTCGCCAATTACAATGTAACTGGCGTCACTTTGTTTACGTAAGGGCTGGATTAAACGGGCAATTCCCGCCATGTCCCGGTTTGCTACCATTTCCGCAAGCCCCGGAATTAGAGCAATTTCACTGGCCTGAACACGTGCACGTTGACCCAGGTCGTGTTGTATTTGCCGGTCCATAAAGTGGAACAACATCACACCCAGCAAAGCCAATAGCAGGCAGGAAAAGAGCACCAGAGATAAAAAGAGTTTTACCTGAAAAGGTAATCTACGCTTCATATAACCTGCCGTAGGGAAAATAACGAAAACAGACCAGGCAAGCGTATCATGCGAAAATCACGGTTGTACTCTGGCAAGAGGTGAGTTGTGAACTCGCCAGAGAAATAATTATTTATTCTCACATAGAAATAAGGGTTAATAGCCATGTGACCTCCCGTCTTTTAATTTTCATTAATCAGACAGGATCAACCTTATAAAAACCTTAGTTTGCGATTTTAATTGCGAGAGGCTATTCGGGGAGTTTTACAATTGCTGGTGGTCAGAAACTCATAGCCAGGCCGATACCATAACCCGTGGTGTTATTACCGAACATGTAACGAGCCACCAAACGAGTTCGGGTAATAAAAACATCATACTTACTGCTATCAAGCTCAAAGCCCAGTCCCACAGATGAGAGACTATTAAAGCCAAGTTGGCCGCGTTGATCGCCAAGATATTCAGTATGTGCACCTTCGAGCACATAGCGAACCGGGCTTTTAAGCAACTTCCAGTCAAATAACGGTGCCCGACGACGCAGATAAAGCCCGAGGTTCTCCGTGCTGGCGTGCCCTTTGACGGCACGTGAGGTATTAGCGAAGGTTTGCAGGCTCATTCCGGAATAACGCAGCTCAATATCGATGTCCTGTTGCCTGGAAAATAGCTCGTAGTCGAGCATTAACGAGCCTCCCAGGCCATAAGCGTTGAGCCGTCCACCATCAAGAAAATCAAAATCACTATCTCTACGCTGCTTAAGCACGTAAGTGCCAACGCGCAAATCACTCACCATGGTGCCCAGCATGAAATTGGCAATCGGGCGTAGCACCAGATTTCCCCCTCGTTTATCGGTATACAGATGAAAATCCCAGCCAACGCCACCGGTCGCGGTCACGCTGTTCCATTTTGTTGGGATCTTGCGGCTCTCTTCACCGTTGGTCAGCACAAATTGCGGGTCATAACGGCTGTAACTCATCGTCCCTTCAAGATAAAGGGGAAAGGATTCACTGAGTGTTGCTCCGCCGCCAAATTGGGTAATGGTAAGTTCATGGCTCTCGTTATTACCATTGCCAATATTAAGATCGCTGGCGGTGACGTCTGGCACGACGGTGTAGCTCATCAGCGTGAGAACCGCATCTGCGCGTTGCTTAAGACGACCGCCGTCTACTGCAAAACAGATCGGGCTGAATAGCAGTGCTGCCAGCAAAATGTGAGCGCCAGGTAACGGGACAGTCATATGTGACTAGTAGCCTCCGATGGTCTTGACGACGTGACAGGCGAAAATAAGCAAACATAAAAGTCCGGCTAACTGGCCCAGCTTTAAAGTTTAGAACTGATAGCTGTAATTGACACTGGTAAACCAGAGATAAGGGTGGTCATAACTGCCCTGGAATATCCCGGGTGACTGTACTTTTGAAGACTGCATATGCAGGTATTCGACGGCTACACCAATATTACTGGCTGAAGTAATCTGGTATTGCGCACCGGTACCAAAGCGCCATTCATCCCCGGTTGGTATGGTCATGGCTACATCGCTTTGATCTTTGTACGGCGTGCTATCAAACGCGACGCCAGCATTCAGACGCCATTGTTCCGTCGGGCGATACTGCACCCCAAGTGCGGTATGCCAGGTATCTTTCATTCGGCTATTTTTATCCACCTGCTGGCCGACCACGGTAATTTGCGGTGCACCAAACTCACTCCAGTCCTGCCAACCCAGGTCACCCATCACTGACCACTGTTTATCAATGTCATGCACCAGGCTCAACATTATCTGCTGTGGAGCATTAACCTGGGCGGTAATCGGCAGGTCATATTGCACGTTTGGCAGGTTTGGTAAGCGAGCCTTGCCGTCAATATTAAAATCGTATTCGGTTTTACTGTTCCAGGTGACACCAGCCCGAGTCTGGTCGGTCAACTGCATCAATAGGCCAAGACGGTAACTCATCGCCCAGTCATGGTCTTTTTGTTTGTCATCAACGCCATCGACATCACGGGTCAGTGATAGGAAACCGTAGTTAATATTGGCAGAAGCCCCGACAGATACCCGATCGCTGAGCTTATACGCTAAAGAAGGGCTAAGAGTCATCGCCATCAATGTGCTTTTCTTGATCAGGCGCTCGCCTGCCCAATTGCCAAAATCGATACCCAGCCCGTAGTTACCATAGAGCCCGATGCCCGCGTAGAGGTCGTCATTAATTTTTTGGTTGTAGAAACTACTGGCATTTGGCATCACATTCATCACGTTGCCAGGGCTGCGCTGTGCTGAATTATCTAACTGGTAGTCTATGTCGCCACCTAATGCTTGCAGGCCACCGGTGAACATATGATCCGGCAGGCGAGTCATCCCCGCCGGGTTGGTCACAATCGTTGACGCATCCTGCGCACGAGCGGCCTGACCAGCGCCAGCCAGAGCCGTATCTTCCGTACCAATTTCATAAAAATAGAGTGCACTTGCGTGTGAAAATGTTGAAAAGAACAACCCAGAGAATATTACGGCGATTTTTTTCATGTGCCTGCAGCCTTACTTTTGCTTCATTATTATCATCTATTAATGTTTATCCGCCATCTGAAAATGTATTAGCACCTGTACTTCGGGCCTGCGGATTGATAAACAACATTAATCAACTAACTTCATAGATGATGTATTTTATTGTAACCACACAAACGCCACGCCATAGCCGAAGCGTATGTATTATGAACAATATTTGTTATAGCAAATTCTATTTGGACACTACAATTTGTAGCAGGTGGATTGTGATCTCGCCAATATCTGGAGGGAGTACAGAGGTCTGTCCCCTGGTAATGTTTGAGTTATTTAGAATGCAGGGGGGAATATGAGCAAAAAACATTCGCCTTTAGATGCTAAAGCCTAATTAATGTCGTTTTTTACCATATTTTCAATAAGATGCAGGCTTTCAGAAATGTGATGGAGAATATTGGCAGTATCAAAAAGTATGGCAAGCCAAACCAGGATAACCAGGGCGAGTGCGCCCATCGCAGAATAATTGAACATTTTCATTACATTATTGGTAAGAAGTGATTACTGATACTAATTATAGCAATCTGACTACAACCTCAATTAAACAAGTCATCTTTTACAAAATCATGCAGAAAAGCGGGACGAATCCCGCGCTTTACGCTTATTGCTTCTGATATCGCGGAGCAGGAATCCCTGTTCGGGAAGCATCGAAAATCGCCAGTCGTGCAGATTCGTAGGCTTCCCACAATACCAGATCGTGCAGGGGTGGCACCGTCACTTCCTCGCCTTGATCCAATCCCGCCAGTGCGGCATCAACCATATTTTCAGCGGTCATAATGGAATCCGGGGCTAAATGATCCATTGATACACCTGATACCTCCCAGATTTCCGTTGCGGTGACCGCAGGTAATACCGCCTGAATGCGCACATTGCTGCCCGCAATCTCTTGCTGCAAACCACGCGTGAAATTCAGCACATAGCCTTTGGTACCGCTATACACGGCGCTACCCGCGATGGCGTGGAGTGAGACGACCGAGGCGATGTTGATAATGGTGCCACTATTTTGTGCCTGGAAACGGCCGAGGACGGCGAGGCTTAGACGGGTCAGCGCGGTGATATTCAGCATTATGTCCGTCTGGTGTAACTCAGCGCTGCCTGCGGTGAAAGGAGCAAGGTGCGCGGTTCCGGCATTATTGACCAGCACACTGATTCGTTCATTACTGCGCAGCGCCTCTTCTACCACCTGAATACCGCTTTCTGCCGCCAGATCGGCCGGTAGTATCTGAACGGAGATGCCATGCAGGGCTTCAAGCTTACTCGCCAGTTCACGCAAACGCTCTTCACGGCGTGCGACTAATAACAGGTCGAAACCGCGAGCGGCAAAGCGCTCTGCATATATCGCGCCAATACCTGAAGATGCGCCCGTGATGACTGCAACAGAAGGGGAAGTGGTCATGGTAAAGCCTCGTCGTGAAAGTTGATTTGTGGTTTCATAATGAAACTAAATTAAAATTAGGCTTATTGGTTCTATAATGCAACCACATTGCGTGAATTTTTTTATTTCTGCATTGAGACGAACGCTTGCTGGTGGATTAAGAGATTAATAATAAAAGGGAATCGGCGAATAGTGGATGTCGTTGCACTAGTCGCCCCGGATATCTCGTTCTTAAACTAACTCAGGGCGCTGTGCCACCACCTCATCAGGCGCAAGCGTGCGGCCATCCTGCGCTTGTAGCTGGAGTTTACGCAGCGGCTGATGATGCTCGCCATCAACAAGTACGCTGCATTTTTCATGGCTATCAAACAAGTAATCACCACCCCATTGTGCCAGCGCAACCAGCACCGTTTGCAGAGCGCGGCCTTTTTCGGTCAACACATACTCATTCCAGGCGCTGCCGTCAGTGGCAGGACGCACGGTCAAAATACCTTGTTCCACCAGTTGCTTGAGTCGCTGAGTAAGCATGTTTTTGGCGATGCCGAGATTTTTCTGGAACTCACCAAAACGTGTCAGGCCGTTTAAAGCATCGCGCACGATAAGCAATGACCACCAGTCACCAATGATATCCAGTGAACGGGCAACCGGGCAGACGTTACCCTCCATACTTTTGCGTTTCATTAATCCTCCACAGGCTTAGGGCCTTTATTAGTTTTATTATAAAACCTCCCGCCGGGATTGAGTAGTTTTCATTCATTGCACCGTTTTGCGAGCGGCCCGGAAGGCGGTGTCAGTTTTTTCTGCCAAACTGAATGCGGCACTTTTGTGCAATAACATCTTGAGGATGAAGAGATGAATAAAAAAACGATCGCGGCATTACTGGCAATGGCTTACTTCGCTCCTGCGTTGGCTCAAGCCGAAACAGCACCACAGGGTTACCAGCTTCAACAGGTTTTACTAATGAGTCGTCATAATCTGCGTGCGCCTCTTGCCAATAATGGCAGCGTACTGGAACAGTCGACGGCGCAATCATGGCCGGAGTGGGATGTGCCAGGCGGCCAACTCACCACCAAAGGTGGCGTGTTGGAAGTGTATATGGGCCATTATTTGCGTGAATGGTTTGCGGAGCAGGGGTTGGTGACAAGCGGTGAATGCCCAACGCCACAAAGCATTTATGCCTACGCGAACAGTTTGCAACGCACCGTTGCCACAGCACAGTTCTTTATCACTGGTGCGTTCCCTGGTTGTGATGTGCCTGTCCATCACCAGGAGAAAATGGGTACGATGGACCCAACGTTTAATCCGGTGATCACCAATGGTTCACCTGAGTTTCAACAAGCAGCTGTGAAGGCGATGGAAACCCAGCGCGAGCAGTACAAACTGAGCGACAGCTATCAGTTGCTTGAGCAGATAGTTGCTTTTAAAGACTCACCGAGCTGTAAAGAAAAGCAGCAGTGCGATCTCACGGCAAAAAAAGATAAATTCACTGCTAATGCCACAGAGGAGCCGGGAGTGAGCGGCCCACTAAAAGTGGGGAACTCACTGGTCGATGCGTTCACATTGCAATATTACGAAGGGTTCCCACTGGATCAAGTTGCCTGGGGGCAAATCAAAACGGATCAGCAGTGGAAAGTGTTATCGCAGCTGAAAAATGGCTATCAGGATACATTATTCACCTCACCACAGGTTGCTCAGAATGTGGCGGCACCGCTGATTAAATATATTCAGAAAGCGCTGGCGGGCAGTAATAATAAAGGGCCAAAAATCACTTTGCTGGTGGGGCATGACTCCAATATTGCATCGCTTTTGACGGCATTGGATTTTAAACCTTATCAGTTGCCTGAACAGTATGAACGCACGCCAATTGGCGGGAAAATTATGTTCCAGCGCTGGCATGATGCGAATAACAATCGTGAATTGATGAAGGTGGAATACGTTTATCAAAGCGCGGAACAACTGCGTAAAGCTGATGTGCTAAGTCTACAACAGCCACCGCAGCGGGTTACGCTCCAGCTTAATGGTTGTCCAACTGATGCAAATGGTTTTTGTCCGTGGGATAAATTTACGCAAGTATTGGCGCAGAGCGTGAAGTGAGGAAGTGACTGTCTCCCCCGCGTGATGCGGGGGAGGTCGGTGCAGACTAAACGTTTCTGCGTTCTATCGTCTGTTCGCCCCAAAATAGCGAATCTTTATCTGTTTTTTCAAATGCCAACGCCAGTACCTCATCGTTGCCATCTTCCCAAATTTTCTCCGCCATTTTTTCGTCGTATTTAGCCACTTCAAAAATAGCCTCAGCGATTTCAGGAGAGGTGTTACGTAAACTCGCCCATTCACCTACGTGATGAACTTTTGATTGTTGATTCTGCATGTACTCCTCCAGAATTATTTAACCATTTAGTTTAACGGCAAGGCCCGCTACGTGTTCACCTTGATAGCGAGCAATGGAAAGCTCTTCCTGGCTTGGCTGACGCGAACCATCAGCTCCAGCAATTGTTGTTGCACCGTACGGCGTCCCGCCGCGAACCTGAGAGACATCAAACAACTCTTGCGCAGCATAGCCTATGGGGACAATGACCATCCCGTGGTGAGCAAGAGTTGTCCAGGTTGAGGAGATTGTGTGTTCCTGGCCACCGCCGGTGCCTGTCGAACTAAATACGCTGGCAAGTTTGCCGTGCAAAGCGCCCGATGCCCATAAGCCGCCAGTTTGGTCGAGGAATGTGCGCATCTGGCCGGCCATGTTGCCAAAGCGAGTGGGAGTGCCAAAAATAATAGCGTCATAATCGGCAAGCTCTTGCGGTGTGGCTTGCGGGGTATTTTGCGTCTTCCCCCCGGCTTTTAAGAAAGCTTCACCTGACATGGTTTCCGGGACTCGCTTCACCGTCACTTCCACGCCATCTACTTTCTGTGCACCCTCTGCCACAGCGCGTGCCATGGTTTCGATGTGTCCGTACATTGAGTAATATAGCACCAGAACTTTAGCCATTTCGCTTCACTCCTACCTGTGACGCAGCGACTTGCTGCACTCCTCTAAAGATATGTGCTGTGGCCCAGAGTGCAACCTGGAGAGCTGTTTCCTTGATTCAGCACAAGAGGGGGCCTATTTCCGTAAAATTACGTCACATTTTCATTAGGTGATTATTTCATTAAAAATAAGAAAGTCTTATGGATTAAGCGGCAAAAAAATCACCCATTTTGGCGATTACATGTTGCAAGATATTACGGTTAACTGGTCAATTGCCCTGACTGCACTAAGCTTAGTTCCACGTAGCGGTACTTAAGCTGCGCGGTGAAAGAATCTTCTTTGACTGAATGCAATATGATGACTTAACTATTTCACCAATCCGGAGGTTAGAAATGGCAAACCATCGTGGTGGTTCAGGTAATTTCGCTGAAGACCGTGAAAGAGCATCAGAAGCAGGTCGTAAAGGTGGCCAGCATAGTGGCGGGAATTTCAAGAATGACCCGCAGCGCGCCTCAGAAGCAGGCCAAAAAGGGGGCAAAAATAGTCACGGCAAAGGTAGTAGTAAGTAGTCACTCGCCAGACTAACCCCAACCGCCGGTTTTTACCGGCGGTTTTATTTTGACTCTCCCATTGCATGGCTCTGCACCTCATCGCACACTATCCGGCTTGCTTATCTCGTCCAGGTCATGTCATGTCTGCCTTACTTCGTCGCTATCAACTATCCGTCAAACCTCAAGAAGCGATTCTGATCCTTGTCACCATGTTCTGGGGTGGGACTTTCCTTGCTGTGCAATATGCGATGACCATGAGCGGGCCATTCTTTTTTGTTGGTTTACGTTTCGCGACGGCCGCGTTAGCCGTTGGGTTGCTGTCAATAAAATCGCTGCGTGGCCTGACCTGGCTTGAAGTGAAGGCTGGCGTGTTTATCGGCGTTTCAATTGCCATTGGTTACAGCATGCAAACCTGGGGTTTGCAGACTATTCCCAGCAGTAAATCAGCGTTTATCACGGCGATGTATGTCCCGCTGGTGCCTGTGCTGCAATGGATATGCCTTGGTAAAATGCCGGGGGTGATGTCCTGGGTGGGTGTGGTGCTGGCATTTATTGGCTTGGTCTTCCTTGCCGGGCCGGAAAATACCTCACTCACACTCGGCGCGGGCGAAATTATCACGCTGATAAGCGCTCTGGCGATTGCCGCAGAAATTATCCTCATCAGCGCCTGGGCGGGCAAAGTGGATATTAAGCGTGTCACCATTGTCCAGCTCGCTACCGCCTCGATTGTGGCTTTTGCCACCATGATACCTGCCGGGGAAAGCGTGCCATCGTTTACCCCCGGTTTGCTGGTGATTGCATTAGGGCTAGGCATTTTCAGCGCCATTATTCAGGTGACGATGAACTGGGCGCAACGCAGCGTTTCACCAACCCGTGCTACGGTAATTTACACTGGCGAGCCGGTGTGGGCAGGGATTTTCGGGCGTATAGCCGGGGAACGCTTACCTGTGTTAGCTCTGCTTGGCGGCGCGTTAATTGTGTTGGGCGTTCTGGTAAGTGAGTTGAAGCTTAAACGTAAGAAGAAAGAAACATCATTATCAGCTTTGTAGGGTAGCGCCATCCACCCACTCCAGCCGTTGTGTCGGATGACGCTTCGCTTATCCGGCCTACGGAATGACTGTACTTTGGCCTATAACCACTTGGCGTCGGCTCAGAATAGCGTTCAATATAATCGCGCCGAACGTTGCCGTGCCAATGCCGCCAAGCGTGAAGCCGCCCAGTGTTAAGGCGAAATCACCCGCGCCTAAAACCAGGGTTACCGCCACCATAATCAGGTTGCCGTTCTGGCTTAAATCAACATTGTGTTGCACCCAAATGCGTGCGCCTGCCACGGCAATCAAACCAAACACCACAATAGAGGCCCCGCCGATAACCGGGGCAGGAATGGTATGAATTAAGGCACCAAATTTAGGTGAAAACCCCAATAGCATGGCGATCCCGGATGCCGCCACAAATACCAACGTTGAATAGACTTTGGTTACTGCCATCACGCCGATATTCTCGGCATAGGTCGTGACACCGCTGCCGCCAACGGAACCCGAAAGCATCGTTGCAAGGCCATCGCCAACAAAGGCTTTGCCGATGTACGGGTCCATATTTTTGCCCGTCATCCCGGCGACGGCTTTCAGGTGCCCAAGGTTTTCGGCCACCAGAATCACCGCAACGGGGGCAATCAACATCATTGCCTGTGCGTTAAATGTCGGGGAGGTGATTTGCGGAATGCCAAACCAGGCGGCTGAACTTAGCAGGGCGAAATCGACCGGTTTGCCAAAGCCAAACCCATTCGCCAGAACCGCATAAATGGCGCAGGCGAGTATCAGGCCAATAAGAATCAGCAAGCGTTGAATCATGCCGCGGGTAAACACCGCGACCAGCCCGATACACAACACCGTCATGACTGCCATCCAGCTATCAAAACTGCTGGCTGAAACGCCGCGCACCGCGATTGGTGCGAGGTTAAGGCCGATCGCCATCACCACCGCACCGGTCACGACCGGTGGCATTAAACGTTCAATCCAGGCTGTTCCGGCTTTCATCACCACAAAACCAATCAGCGTATATACCAAACCGCAGGCGATAATTCCGCCGAGCGCTACGCTCAAATGTGGATTCAGCCCTTGCCCGTTAAAACCAGTAACGGCTATCACCACACCAACAAACGCAGCACTTGAGCCTAAATAACTCGGCACCCGTCCGCCAGTCACGATAAAGAACAGCAATGTCCCAATACCCGACATCAATATCGACAGATTCGGGTCAAGCCCCATCAGTAGCGGCATCAGCACCGTGGCGCCAAACATCGCTACCGCATGTTGCACGCCCATCACCAGCGTCTGGCCCAGCGGCAGCGTTTCGTCCGGAGCCACCACACCACCTTCTACCGCAGTTTTTTTACGCCATTGTGGAAACCAGGTATTCGCCATATTCATCTCCAGCAGATATCGTGTCGGCTAACAGGCAGGCCGCATCAGTTGATGGTAGCCACGGTCAAACCACACCAGGCCATGGGTATCGTCGTTACGTTCAAGGGCGACTAATTCACAAAATAAGATGTCATGCGTACCTACACCGACGACCTGGCTAATGCGGCAGTCGAACGATACGAGTGCGCCTTCCAGTTGCGGGCAGCCGGTTACACCGTGCCGCCAGCGGGCAGCTGAAAAGCGTTCGCTCATCGCCGTCTTCCCACCAAATAAATTCGAAAGATCTTCATGCCCGGCCGCCAGCGTGTTGACACACAGCGCCTGATTGCGGCTAAAAATCGGCCACACGGAAGCGCTACGATTCAGGCAAACCAGCAATGTTGGTGGCTCATCCGTTACGCTACATACCGCCGAGGCGGTAAACCCAGCACGTCCGGCTGGACCGTCGGTGGTGACAATATTCACCGCAGCGCCAAGACATGACATCGCATCGCGAAAGGCTTGTTTTTCGATCATCTTTAACTCCTCAGGCGAGAATACATGCTTCTTCAAACGCTAAACGTGGCAAGCGTGAATGGGTTTTCGCCGGATCACCGTAGCCAATATTAACCAGCAAATTACTTTTCCAGCCGCTTGTGCCAAAGAACTCGGCATCCACTTTTTCACGGTCAAAGCCGGACATTGGTCCGGTATCTAAACCGAGTGCCCGGCAGGTAGAAATCAGATACGCCGCTTGCATCGAGCTGTTGCGAAAGGCGGTCTCCTGCGCCAGTTCCGGGCTTGAGGTAAACCAGGCGCGGGCATCGGCGTAAGGGAACAATTTGGGTAGTTGCTCAAAGAATACCGGGTCCCAGGCCACAATCGCGGTAACCGGGGCGGTCATGGTTTTCTCGACATTGCCCGCAGAAAGAGTGGGTTTCAGGCGCGCTTTCGCTTCAGTACTGCGCACAAACAAAAAGCGGGCAGGCGAACAGTTGGCTGATGTAGGGCCAAGGCGTAGCAGGTTATAAATCTCAGCAATTTGTTCATCACTCACTGGTTTATCCAGCCAGACGCTATGGGTATGCGCGCCAGTAAATAAGGTTTCCAGCGCTTCGGAAGTAATAGCATGACTCATACAATTTCCTTGTGATAAGCAGGTTCGGTTTCCAGCAAAGTCAGTAGTCGCTGGTTAAAATCACTGGCCGCGGTGACGTTGCAGGCGTGCCCGCCCCACGGCATGATTTCAAGCTGGCTGTCAGGTAGTGCATCATGCAGTTCTTCAGAGCAACTCCACGGCACCAGCAGATCGTCACGGGAACAAATCACCAGCACCGGTTGGTGGATGCGGGCGGCAGTAGCGTGAAAGTCAGCGGCCTTTAACGCATTCAGGCGGCGAGTGAGATTCTCCTGCCCTTGAAAGTGCGCGTTATGCATCGCTTCTTCGGCTTCAAGGCGCGGCTGGTTGGCCGCCATCCAGTCTGCCGGGTAGAGAAACAGCGGCTGCGCCTGCAAATAAGCGGCGGGGCCGCTAGCTTGCAACAGCGTTTCACGTACCGCAAAGCAGCGCCGGGTATGGGCGTTGAGCTGCAACCAGCCGTTGATTATTGCCAGCTTGTCGATGGCTGCGGGGTAATCCAGCGCCAGCTGCATTGCGACCAGGCTACCCAGTGCATGTCCTAGCACGCTGTAATGCGTGATGCCCTGTTGCAGCATGGCGGTGTGGATTTCATGTGCCATATCCGCGAGGCAATAATCATTGGGCAGCGGCTCTTTATTCACACCCGTGCCGCGCTGGTCATAAACCACCAGTTGGTAATGTTCAGCCAGTGCCGCACGTTGTGGTAGCCAGTAGCTGCCCAAGCCACCGAGCCCGGCTATTAGCAGCAAGACCGGGGCGTTGGGGAAGGGCGCTTGAGTCAGCTCAATCTGCATAAGCTATTTCCCGATGTGCGCGATGCTTGCGATTTCGACCAACGCATCCGGTTTCACCAGACCACACTGAATGCAGAACCGTGCAGGCTTATCACCTGGGAAAAACTCGGCATACACTTCGTTGATGGCGGCGTAGTTTGTCCAGTCGGTAATAAAAATCTGATTAAAGGTCACGTCATCCATGGTGCCACCTGCGGTTTCAATCACCGACTTAATGGTTTCCAGCACATGGCGCGTCTGGGCTTTAGCGTCGCCGACATACACCACATTGTTTTGTTTATCGAACGGCAGCGTACCGGAGACATACACCACGCCATCGGCGAGGGTGCCTGGCACAAACGGAGCGATAGGCGTTGCGGTTCCAGGCGGAATGATTACGGATTTCGGCATGGGTTATTCCTTATCAGGCAATGCGGGCGAAAGATTGTGGCTGCAACGCCTGGCAAAATGTGCCGACGTCGCTTACCCAACCAAAGAAGGTTTCGATATTGAATAAGGCAGCTTGCTGCACAAAAGCAGGCCCGGCCTGGTGGGTGGCATCGGCAAGCACCACGCCGAAATACTCAAGGAAAAACCCGTCGCGCAGCGTCGACTCCACGCAGACGTTAGTCGCAATGCCGGTAAACACCAGGTGGCGAATACTGCGCGAACGCAAGATGCTGTCGAGCTGCGTGTTAAAGAAACCGCTGTAACGAGGCTTGGGTAAAACGATGTCCCCTGCCTGTGGCACCAGTTCGTCCACCAGTTGGTAATCCCAGCCGCCTTTTGCCAATAGCGTGCCCTGTAATTCCGGCTGCTTGCGCATGGTTTTCAATGCATTGGACTTATGGAAGTTTGGCGAGCCTGGACCGCCTGCTTCGACGTAATCGCTATCCCAACCGTTCTGGAACCAGACGATCAATATCCCCGCTTCACGCGCAGCGGCAACGGCAGTTTTAATGTTTTCGATAACCGGCTTAGTTGCCGAAACATCGAACCCGGCAAGATCGAGATAGCCACCTTTGCTTGCATAAGCGTTTTGCATATCCACGACAATCAGTGCCGTTTGTTCAGGTGCGAAAGTAATGGCTTCCGGGCGAGCATCCAGGGTGATGTTTTTCATTACGCCACCTCGCGGGTTGATGGGGATAGGTGCGCGCGCGATTGCATCAGCGGCTGGATTTTTTCGCCAAAGGCTTCAATGCCACTCAGGAAATCATCAAAGGTAAGCAGTACACCTTCAGCGCCCGGCACGGTAGCCACTTCATCCAGCAGACGGGCGACGGTGGCATAAGAGCCAACCAGGGTGCCCATGTTGATATTCACCGCTGAAGTGGGGTCAGCCATTTGCCGCACGTTGGTATTAGTGCCCGAACGGGTGTCTTTCTGGCTTTGCTCGGTGAGCCATGCCAGGGCTTCTTCGTCGGCCCCGGCTTTGTAGTGCTCCCATTTCGCGCGAGCGGCTTCGTCGCTTTCATCGGCTATAATCATAAATAGAACGTAAGAGCCGACATCGCGCCCGGTTTTCTCCGCCGCTTCCATCATGCGTGCGGCAGTGGGGGCAAACGCGGTTGGCGTGTTAACACCTTTGCCAAAGCAGAAGTTGTAGTCGGCGTATTCTGCGGAGAACGCCATGCCCGCGTCGCTTTGCCCGGCACAGATCATTTTCACTGGTTGGGCAGGGCGCGGGCTTAAGCGGCAGTCGTTCATGGTGAAGAACTCGCCTTTTAAATCACTTTGCCCGGTTCCCCATAAATCGCGCAGCACGGTGGCGTATTCAGACAGGTAGTCATAGCGGCGAGCGAAATATTCGTCCCCTGGCCAGATCCCCATTTGCTCGTATTCTGGTTTTTGCCAACCGGTCACCAGATTGACGCCAAAACGCCCCGGCGCGATGGAGTCAATGGTTGATGCCATACGCGCCACAATGGCGGGCGGTAAAGTCAGCGTGGCGGCAGTGGCGTAGATCTGAATTTTGGTGGTCACCGCCGCAAGGCCCGCCATCAGGCTGAAAGACTCCAGGTTGTGATCCCAGAATTCTGTTTTTCCGCCAAAGCCACGCAGCTTGATCATCGAGAGGGCAAAGTCGAAATCGTAGTATTCCGCTTTTTGCACAATCGCTTTATTGAGCTCAAAAGTGGGCATGTATTGCGGCGCAGTCGTGGAGATTAACCAGCCGTTGTTACCGATAGGAATGAATACGCCAATTTTCATCGCAAGCCTCTCATCACAGGTGGTATACCCATCATCCTTCAAGCCGCAGCGGCGTTGGCTGCAAACGCTCGCCCCAGTCACTTACTCAAGTAAGCTCCTGGGGACAATCGTCCTTGCCGCCTTGCTGCAACTCGAATGCTAATGGGTATTGATTTGTCATTTCAGTCTTTGCAAACCTGATGCCAGGTTAAGAAAGTCACTTGTTATCAGCATGTTGTTTATTGGTTGCTGTTTTTAGGTGATTGAAACCAGACTGCTTGGTCAAAACTGGTGCACAAAAAACAGGCGTTCGTGCGCGTTCAGGGTGCATACAACGCGCACTTCTGACGTGGTCTTTGCTATGCTGTCGGGCAAAACAGAACGATGAGAGGGCGCATGGCACAAGGTGCGGCAGCAACGAAAGAAACCGGACGGCGTTCCAAAGCGGTAGCGGCGAAAAAGCAGGCTATTCTGGCGGCAGGACTGGAGTTCTTCTCCCAATACGGCATTCACGGCACCAGCATCGAACAGGTAGCTGAGCGTGCGGAAGTGTCAAAAACAAACCTTCTCTATTATTACCCTTCTAAAGAAGCGCTCTATATTGCCGTGCTTAAGCAGATCCTTGATATCTGGCTTGCCCCTTTACGTGCGTTTCGTGAGGATTTACAGCCGCTGGTAGCGATAGGCGAATACATCCGGCTGAAACTGGAAGTTTCCCGCGATTACCCGCAGGCCTCGCGGCTGTTCTGCCTTGAAATGCTACAAGGCGCTCCGCTGCTGAAAGCAGAGTTGAGCGGGGATTTGAAAACGCTGGTCGATGATAAATCCGCAATCATTGCCGGTTGGGTTGAAAGCGGAAAACTGGCGGCGGTCGATCCGCATCATTTGATCTTTATGCTATGGGCAACCACTCAGCATTACGCTGATTTCGCAAGCCAGGTTGAAGCAGTAGCGGGTAGCAATCTACAGGACGAGGCGTTTTTCCGCCGCACGGTGGAAAACGTGCAGCGAATGATTATTGAAGGAATTCGAGTGCGTTAATTTTGTTGTGGATGGAAGACACAACTGACATCCCCTTCTTCGCATTGCAGCGTGCTTTTTAGCAGTTCAGTGCGTTCGCGGGTTTTATCCGTCATGCATTGTGCATGCACCATCGGTGCGACGGATGCGCCGTCAGCACCAGACGTTAAGAATGCACAGTCGGCGTCGCGAAATGCAATCCACGCATTTTGCGCCGCTTTGAGCTGGGTTTTCTGGGTGTCCGTGGCGAGTTTCATCGCCTCTTTGTAAGTCTGATTAAGTGAATCATCCTGCTTTTTATATTCGTTACTGGCGCACTCGTTAAGCCCAGCTTGTGAAGTTGCCGAGTCGCAACTATCGGCCAGCGCATTGGCGCTCAACAACAATCCCGTTATTAGTAAACAAACGCGTTTCATCAGTATTCCTCGAAGAAAAGGCTCCCAAAAAGGAGCCTTTTTAGCGTAGTGAAAACTTAGCCGATTGTCATCAAACTGGCGTTACCACCTGCTGCCGCAGTATTCACGCTAAGTGAGCGTTCAACGTATAAACGCTCCAGCAACAGGTTAGTTTCACCGCGTGCGAAGCCTTGTACCGAAACAATGGCCCCATCCCGCGCAGCTACCTTTTCACACAATGCGCGTAACTGGTCGGAATCACCGTGGTAAATCACCGCATCAAACGGCTGGCTCAGCAACGCATCTTCTTTCGCGAAATCGATATGCTTCTGTACCAGATCCGGTAGTGCTTTCGCCAGTTCGCGATGAAGTTTGTCATCAGCCCATAGCGCACGGCTGCCCACGCTCGTCACTGCTGCTAGTTGCACTAGTACGTCTTGCTCATTATCTGCGATACACAACACTCGCTCGCGCGGCATAAGGGCGTAGGTGTTACGTTCACCCGTTGGCCCCGGTAACTGGCGTAACGTGCCGCTTTGTGCCAGTTGCGCGAAGCGTGCGCAGATAGCAGGCAATTCGCCTTTTTTTACTGCCCATTGCGCTAACGCCTGATGAGCTTCCTGAAGGCTGGCTTTAAGCGTGGAATCTACCGGTAGCTCAGCATCCTGGCGGTTAAAGGTAGTTTGCAGCGCGTTGTCCGGGCGGTTTGCCAGCAGGCGATACAGATACAGTGGGCCTCCGGCCTTCGGGCCGGTGCCCGATAAACCTTCGCCACCAAATGGCTGCACACCGACGACCGCGCCAACCATATTGCGGTTGACGTACATATTACCGACGTGTGCGGAACCTGTAACTTGGGCAATGGTTTCGTCAATACGCGTATGTACGCCAAGCGTCAGACCGTATCCCGCCGCATTGATTTGGTTAATCAGCGTTTCCAGGTTGTTGCGGTTATAACGCACCACATGCAACACAGGGCCAAACACCTCTTTTTGCATCTCATCGAAGCTTTCCAGCTCAATCAATGTAGGTGCGACGAAAGTACCGCTCTGCCACTCTTTGGCATCCACGCTGTTTTCACGAGCCGCCTGGAATACTTTGCGGCCTTTGCTGCGCAGCGTTTGAATATGCTTCTCGATATTCTCTTTCGCTTCGGCGTCGATAACCGGGCCGATGTCCGTGGTTAAGCGGCCTGGGTTGCCCATGCGGCATTCCGCCATCGCACCGCGCAGCATTTGCAGCGTATGCTCGGCGACATCTTCCTGGATACACAACACGCGCAGTGCGGAACAACGCTGGCCTGCGCTATCAAAGGCCGAGGCCAGCACATCAACCACCACTTGTTCGGTAAGCGCTGAAGAATCGACGATCATTGCGTTCAGACCACCGGTTTCTGCAATCAGCGGCGTCGGGCGACCTTGTGGATCAAGACGGTCGGCGATATTGCGTTGCAGCAAAGTAGCCACTTCGGTGGAACCAGTAAACATCACGCCACGCACACGGGCATCGCCTGTTAACTGTGCGCCCACTGTTTCACCACGGCCTGGCAGAAGTTGCAGCACGCCCGCAGGCACACCGGCTTCCAGCAGAATATTGATACCGAGGGCGGCAATCAGCGGGGTTTGCTCAGCCGGTTTTGCCAGCACACTGTTACCGGCTGCGAGGGCTGCAGCAATTTGCCCGGTAAAGATAGCCAGAGGGAAGTTCCACGGGCTGATGCAAACGACTGGGCCGAGCGGGCGGTGGGTTTCGTTATCGAAATCATCGCGTACCTGGCCTGCGTAGTAGTGCAGGAAATCCACGGCTTCACGCACTTCGGCAATGGCGTTGCTAAAGGTTTTACCTGCTTCACGCACCAGAACGCCAATCAGCTTTTGCATCTGGCCTTCCATCATCACGGCCGCTCGCTCAAGAATCGCGGCGCGTTCTTGTGGCGGGGTGGCGAACCAGATTGGTGCATTATTCACGGCACTCACGAGTGCTTGTGAAACCTCTTCGTACGTGGCTTCACGCGTATAACCAACGACATCTGTCGGTTCCGCTGGGTTTTTCACTGTCACCATATCGCCTGGTGCGACGGCATTCTCCAGAATCGGCAGCGCCTGCCATTTTTGCGCCGCACTGTTAAGTAGGGCAGAGGAGAGGGAGGCGAGGCGATGTTCGTTCGCCAGATCCAGGCCGCTGGAGTTGGTGCGGTTCGCGCCGTAAAGCTCTTTCGGTACAGCGATTTTTGGATGTGGCAGACCGAGTTGGCCTTCTTTAACCGCGATAGCTTCAATGGCGGTAACCGGGTCGGCAACCAGCTCATCTAGCGGCAAGGTGTTGTCGGCAATACGGTTAACAAACGAGGTGTTCGCGCCATTTTCTAACAGACGACGCACCAGGTACGCCAGTAGCGTTTCGTGGGTGCCAACAGGTGCATAAATACGGCAAGGTCGATTCAGTTTACCGTCGGCAATTTTGCCCACCACTTGATCGTAAAGTGGTTCACCCATGCCGTGCAGGCACTGGAACTCATACTGGCCAGGATAGTAGTTCTGCCCGGCAAGATTGTAGATTGCTGCCAGCGTATGGGCGTTGTGTGTCGCAAACTGTGGGTAAATCAGGTTTGGTACTGCCAACAGTTTTTTCGCGCAGGCCAGATAAGAGATGTCGGTGTAAACCTTGCGGGTATAAACCGGGTAGCCTTCCAGTCCATCCATTTGGGCGCGTTTGATTTCGCTGTCCCAGTACGCGCCTTTCACCAGACGAATCATCAGGCGGCGACGGCTGCGGGTGGCGAGATCCACCAGGTAATCAATCACAAACGGGCAGCGTTTTTGGTACGCCTGAATCACGAAACCAATACCGTTCCAGCCTGCCAGTTCAGGTTCGAAGCAGAGTTTTTCCAGCAGATCGAGTGAGATCTCCAGGCGATCGGCCTCTTCGGCGTCAATGTTAATGCCGACATCATACTGGCGGGCCAGCAACGTCAGGAATTTCAAACGCGGGTACAACTCTTCCATTACGCGATCGTACTGCGCGCGGCTATAGCGCGGGTGCAGTGCGGAAAGCTTGATGGAAATGCCAGGGCCTTCGTAAATGCCACGCCCATTAGAGGCCTTCCCAATCGCGTGAATCGCTTGCTGATAAGAAACCATGTAAGCCTGTGCATCGGCTTCGGTCAGTGCTGCTTCACCCAACATATCGTAGGAGTAGCGGAAACCTTTCTCTTCGAGTTTGCGGGCGTTAGCTAATGCTTCTGAAATGGTTTCGCCGGTCACAAACTGCTCGCCCATCAGGCGCATCGCCATATCTACACCTTTGCGGATTAACGGCTCACCGCTTTTCCCGATGATGCGGTTCAGGGATGTCGACAGACTAGCCTCGTTGTGCGTGGACACCAGTTTGCCGGTAAACAGCAGACCCCAGGTGGCAGCGTTCACAAACAGTGATGGGCTACGGCCAATATGCGAGTGCCAGTTGCCGTTGCTGATTTTGTCGCGGATTAACGCATCGCGCGTGGCTTTGTCCGGGATGCGCAATAACGCTTCAGCCAGACACATCAACGCCACACCTTCTTGTGAGGAAAGTGAGAATTCTTGCAGCAAACCTTGTACCATGCCCGCCCGGCCTGATGCGCTCTTCTGATTACGAAGCTTTTCAGCGAGTTGGTACGCCAGTTTGTGAGTTTTTTCTGCAATATTCACTGGCAAACGTGCCTGTTCCAGAATCATCGGCACCGCATCGGTTTCCGGTCGGCGCCAGGCTGCGGTAATAGCTGCGCGAGTAACGGACTGAGGAAGAATTTGTTCTGCAAAATCAAGGAATGGCTGATGTGTTTCTTCAATATGCGGGGCAGATTCTTCGCTTTCATTCGCGGCACCTGCCAGCATGGCCGGAAGTTCTGGCAATTCGTCGTTATTTTCCAGGCGTTCGAGATAATTAAAAATCGCCTGTTTGATTAGCCAGTGTGGTGTGCGGTCAATACGTGAAGCGGCGTCTTTAATGCGCTCGCGGGTCGCGTCGTCCAGTTTTACGCCCATGGTGGTGGCCATGCCAGTAACTCCCATACCCGTTATTACTCGGGTAAATATTGAAGGGTTGATAAAAGTTATCGGGCAATATCTATCATGTTGCAACTTTGTGCAACCTTGTTAAATGTGAGCCAGATAGCAAGCTGGGAAATAGATTGAATTGTTAAATCTGGAATTAGAAAACAAGTGGGCTAATTATTCGCAGACAGGGTGAATTAACTGACAGAGTTAACATTTTCTAAGGGTGCAACCGTGAAAAGCGTGAGCGAGTGCAACCTGGTGAGAAAAGCTAATTTTTGTACGGTGAATTTATTGTGAATAGTGTGTTAAAACGCTTGTGAATAAAAAATACTAACCCCCCTAAATAATTCAAGTTGCAGGAAGGCGGCCAGGCCGTAAGTCTCCAGGAGCATAGTTAACTATGTGACTGGAGCGCGCGGATGCAGCCAACGCATCTGCGGCTTGAAGGATGACGGGGGAAATAATGTGGAGAACTTGCATGAACATGAGTACACCAATGCTGGTGACCTTCTTTATCTATATCTTCGGCATGATATTGATAGGGTTTATCGCCTGGCGTTCAACGAAAAACTTTGATGACTACATTCTGGGCGGTCGCAGCCTGGGTAGTGTGGTTACTGCATTATCAGCGGGCGCATCCGACATGAGCGGCTGGCTGCTGATGGGCCTACCGGGTGCCATCTTCCTTTCCGGTATTTCGGAAAGCTGGATTGCCATCGGCTTGACGGTGGGCGCATATATCAACTGGAAACTGGTCGCCGGACGCCTGCGAGTTCACACTGAGGTGAACAACAATGCGCTGACGCTGCCAGATTATTTCACCGGGCGTTTTGAAGATAAAAGCCGTGTGCTGCGTATTATCTCCGCGTTAGTGATTCTGCTGTTCTTCACCATCTATTGCGCATCTGGCATCGTGGCCGGTGCGCGTCTGTTCGAAAGCACCTTCGGCATGAGCTACGAAACCGCACTTTGGGCGGGGGCTGCGGCAACCATCATTTATACCTTTGTCGGTGGGTTCCTGGCAGTAAGCTGGACGGATACCGTACAGGCGAGTTTGATGATCTTTGCTTTGATCCTGACACCGGTAATGGTGGTGATTGCGGTTGGCGGATTTGACGATTCGATGGCGGTTATCAAGCAAAAAAGTATCGAAAACGTCGACATGCTGAAAGGCCTGAACTTCGTGGCGATTATTTCGCTAATGGGCTGGGGCCTGGGTTACTTCGGCCAGCCGCATATTCTTGCGCGCTTCATGGCGGCAGATTCGCATCACACCATTGTTAAAGCACGTCGCATTAGTATGACGTGGATGATTCTGTGCCTGGCGGGTGCGTGTGCTGTTGGCTTCTTTGGTATCGCGTATTTCAACAACAACCCGGCGCTTGCGGGTGCGGTCAATCAGAATAGCGAGCGTGTGTTCATTGAACTGGCGCAGCTTCTGTTTAACCCATGGATTGCGGGTATCTTGCTGTCGGCCATTCTGGCGGCGGTGATGTCCACTCTGAGCTGCCAGTTGCTGGTTTGTTCCAGTGCGATCACTGAAGACTTATATAAAGCCTTCTTCCGCCAGGACGCCGGGCAAAAAGAGCTGGTGTGGGTAGGGCGCTTTATGGTGTTGCTGGTGGCACTTATCGCCATCGCGCTGGCGGCTAACCCTGAAAACCGTGTACTTGGCCTGGTCAGCTACGCATGGGCAGGCTTCGGTGCCGCGTTTGGCCCGGTTGTGCTGTTCTCGGTAATGTGGTCACGCATGACGCGTAATGGCGCGCTGGCAGGGATGATCATCGGTGCGCTGACTGTTATCGTCTGGAAGCAGTTCGGTTGGTTGGGCCTGTATGAAATCATCCCTGGTTTCATCTTCGGCAGCATCGGTATTGTTGCAGTCAGCCTGCTTGGCAAAGCGCCAAGTGCGACCATGCAAAAACGCTTCGAACAAGCGGACGAAATTTATCACTCCGCACCGCCGAGCAAATTACAACCTGAGTAATTCATAACACCCTTTGAAGGCCGCTTATCGCGGCCTTTTTTACAGCTGTACAAAAATATACAAATTCTCTGCTTGTGTTTATTTTTTCGGTAATGATAATCACAATCGTTATGGTTTACTTTTCTTTACGCCATTTGACCTGAGTTCACAGTTGGGGTGTCAGTAATGTTTGTCCCGTTTCTCATTATGTTACGCGAAGGCCTGGAAGCCGCGCTGATTGTTAGCCTGATTGCCAGTTATCTGAAGCGTACTCAACGTGGCCAATGGATTGGCGTCATGTGGATTGGCGTTGTGGCGGCAGCTGCATTGTGCCTGGCGCTGGGTATCTTTATCAACGAAACCACCGGTGAATTCCCGCAAAAAGAGCAGGAGTTATTTGAAGGCATCGTGGCAGTCATCGCGGTCTTCATCCTGACGTGGATGGTGTTCTGGATGCGCAAAGTGTCGCGCAATGTGAAAGGGCAACTCGAGCAGAAAGTGGACGAAGCGCTGCACAGCAAAGGCAACCACGGTTGGGCGCTAATTTTAATGGTGTTCTTCGCTGTCGCCCGTGAAGGACTGGAGTCAGTATTCTTTCTGTTGGCAGCATTCCAGCAGGACGTGGGCATCATGCCACCACTCGGTGCGATGCTTGGCCTGGGCACTGCGATTGTGCTTGGTTTCTTACTTTACTGGGGCGGTATTCGTCTGAACTTGGCCGTGTTCTTCAAATGGACCAGCCTGTTTATTCTGCTGGTGGCCGCAGGGCTTGCAGCAGGTGCAGTACGTGCTTTCCACGAAGCGGGACTTTGGAATCACTTCCAGGATATCGCTTTTGACCTCAGTAATGTTCTTACCACTCATTCTCTGACCGGTACGCTGCTCGAAGGTATTTTCGGTTACCAGGAAGCGCCGAGCGTCAGCGAAGTGGCGATGTACTTTATCTACCTGATCCCCGTGCTGGTGCTGTTCTTTATGCCGCCTCGCTTGAGCGTTCAGGCAACAAATAACATTCGTTAGTTACAACATACTAATTTTGATAGGGATTGGCCATGACTACACACTTTCGTCGTAAAGCCTTGCACGCCGCGCTTTTCGCGCTGGCATCTTCTGCATTTGCCGCACAGGCCGCTGATGTTCCTCAGGTAAAAGTTACTGTGACTGATAAACAGTGCGAACCGATGAACATTACTGTTAACGCCGGTAAAACCCAGTTCATCATTCAAAACAACAGCCAGAAAGCACTGGAGTGGGAAATCCTGAAAGGGGTGATGGTAGTTGAAGAGCGTGAGAACATCGCACCTGGTTTCTCTCAGAAAATGACGGCTAACCTGCAAGCGGGCGAGTACGACATGACCTGTGGCCTGCTAAGCAACCCTAAGGGCAAGCTTGTCGTTAAAGCGGCGGGCGATCAGGCTGCACCGAAAAACGACCTGATGGCATTGGCCGGGCCAATCACTGAATACAAAGCTTATGTGACTGCCGAAGTTGCAGAATTGGTTAAAGGCACAAAAGCCTTTACTGACGCTGTGAAAGCCGGCGATATCGAAAAAGCCAAATCTCTGTATGCGCCAACTCGCCAGCATTATGAGCGCATCGAACCTATTGCTGAATTGTTCTCGGATCTCGACGGCAGCATTGATGCCCGCGAAGATGATTACGAGCAGAAAGCCAATGATCCAAAATTCACTGGTTTCCACCGTCTGGAAAAAGCGCTGTTTGGTGATAACTCCACTAAAGGCATGGAAAAATATGCCGATCAGCTCAACAGCGACGTGCTGGATCTGCAAACACGTATTTCTGAACTGGCATTCCCACCAAGCAAAGTTGTCGGCGGTGCTGCGGGCCTGATTGAAGAAGTGGCGGCTAGCAAAATCAGTGGTGAAGAAGATCGCTACAGCCACACTGACCTGTGGGACTTCCAGGCAAACGTTGATGGTGCACAGAAAATTGTTAACTTGCTGCGCCCGTTGCTGACTAAAGACAACGCACCATTGCTGGCAAAAGTGGATGCCAACTTCAAGAAAGTGGACACCATTCTTGCTAAATACCGTACTAAAGACGGCTTCGAGACTTATGACAAACTGACCGATGCAGACCGCAATGCGCTGAAAGGGCCGGTAACGGCGCTGGCAGAAGATTTGTCACAACTGCGTGGCGTATTGGGTCTGGACTAGTTTTTATGGAAGATAAAAATAAAAACGGCGGGCATATTCCGGCTCGCCGCCGCTTACTGAAAGGTTTGGGCGCGCTCGGTGGCGCTCTTGCCGTTGCGGGCGGATGCCCCATGGCACAAGCGGCGAAACAAGAGACTTCTCCTGGCACATTACCCCCAGATGCGCGCATGGAAAAACAACCGTTTTACGGTGAGCATCAGGCTGGTGTACTGACGCCACAGCAAGCGGCAATGATGTTGGTTGCCTTTGATGTGTTGGCCAGTGATAAAGCTGACCTTGAGCGTTTATTCAAGTTGCTGTCTGCGCGTTTCGATTTCCTCACCACGGGTGGGCCTGCGCCGGATACCCCTAATCCACGGATGCCACCGATGGACTCAGGGATTCTTGGTGCGCAGATTTACCCGGATAACTTGACTTTTACGCTCTCTGCGGGAGCATCGTTGTTTGATGAGCGCTTTGGGCTGAAAGGGCAGATGCCGAAAAAGCTGCAAAAGATGCAACGCTTCGCTAATGACTCGTTGGATGCCAGCTTGTGTCATGGTGATTTGCTGATCCAGATTTGCGCGAATACAGCGGATACGGTTATCCATGCCTTGCGAGATATCATCAAACACACGCCGGATCTGCTAAGCGTGCGTTGGAAGCGCGAAGGGTTTATCTCCAACCACGCAGCGCGTTCGCGTGGCAAAGAGACACCTATCAATTTGTTAGGATTCAAAGACGGTACGGCGAACCCTAACAGCGAAGACAAACCGCTGATGAATGATGTGGTGTGGGTGACGGCAGATCAGCAAGAGCCAGCATGGGCGGTAGGCGGCAGCTACAAGGCCGTGCGTATTATTCAGTTCCATGTTGAGTCCTGGGACCGAACGCCGCTAAAAGAGCAGCAGACTATTTTTGGCCGCGACAAACATAGTGGTGCGCCGCTTGGCATGAAGAATGAGCACGACGAGCCGGACTATGCAGCAGACCCTGACGGTAATGTGATTGCGCTGGATGCTCATATTCGTCTGGCGAACCCACGCACTAAAGAGACGCAGTCCAACCTGATGATGCGCCGTGGTTACAGCTATTCATTGGGTGTATCAAAGTCCGGGCAACTGGATATGGGATTGTTATTTGTCTGCTTCCAGCATGACCTTGAGAAGGGCTTTTTGGCTGTGCAGCAACGTCTTAACGGCGAAGCGCTGGAGGAGTATGTGAAGCCGATTGGCGGTGGGTACTTCTTTGTATTGCCGGGTGTTGTGGATAAGCAGCACTATTTAGGGCAAGGGCTTCTGGAAGCATGATTCTGTAATCTCGAAATCACTTAATCCTAAGCATCCCCTTCTTCTATATAAGAAGGGGATGCTTAACTTTCTCTTCTCCTGCTAATTTTTCCTTTGCTAACAATTTGCCTGCCAGGTATTCATTCAATTTCTATATGTCTACACCATTGATATAAAAGTGTAATATTTTTATGTCATAAATTTGATAAGCGAATGACGAAACGCGAATGTTGATTTAAAGTAAAATAAAAGTTGCAATTTAGATAATTTTTGATGTAATTAAAGCACGAGCGGTAGTTCCCGGCTGTGAATCTTAATCACAATGGAGATCGCGAATGGTAGGGTCCTGTACTGGACGATTGAGCAAACTTCTTACCCGCACTACCCAGCGCGGAGGTGTCTCCTCCGGCTTCGCTATCTTCACCGCTAAAAAACCTGATCCTTTTACAACTCAATGTATTAACGATGCGCTAAGCGGCGTAATTCGTCTAACTGGTGCATCCTCTCAACCGGCAGTTCATGGCTTAAAAGGAAGCCAAACCTCATCCGTTAGTGAACATAATCGCGCACTGTGTTGTGGCGCGGGAAATGAAACCAACTGTAAGGTGCCATCCATGGGAAGACAGAAAGCAGTGATCAAAGCTCGTCGTGAAGCAAAACGTGTGCTGAGACGGGATTCGCGTAGCCACAAACAACGCGAAGAGGAATCGGTCACAACGCTTGTGCAGATGAGCGGCGTTGAATCTATCGGTATGGCAAGAGATTGCCGTGATAACTCCCCGATAGCGGCGCGAAATGAGGCTCAGGAGCACTATCTTAACGCCATCGAGAAAAAGCAGCTGATATTCGCCACCGGTGAAGCCGGGTGCGGCAAAACGTATATCAGTGCGGCGAAAGCCGCTGAGGCCCTGATACATAAGGATGTCGACAGGATAATTGTCACCCGCCCGGTCCTGCAAGCTGACGAAGATCTCGGCTTCTTACCTGGGGATATTTCGGAAAAATTCGCTCCTTATTTCCGCCCGGTGTATGACATCCTGGTGCGACGTTTAGGGTCGTCTTTTATGCAGTACTGTCTGCGTCCCGAAATTGGCAAAGTAGAGATTGCGCCGTTCGCCTATATGCGCGGACGTACCTTCGAAAATGCGGTGGTTATTCTTGATGAGGCGCAGAATGTCACCGCAGCGCAAATGAAAATGTTCTTAACGCGCCTTGGGGAAAACGTGACGGTCATCGTCAATGGCGATATCACACAATGCGATTTGCCACGGGGTGTTAAGTCCGGCCTGAGTGATGCTCTGGAACGTTTTGAAGAAGATGAAATGGTAGGTGTGGTTCGCTTTGGCAAACAAGATTGTGTGCGCTCGGCCCTTTGCCAGCGCGCATTGAATGCCTACGACTGATTTCTGGTGTGAAAGAATTGTAAAGCCCAAACTCTGTTTGGGCTTTTTTCTTTGCGCGAATTATTTACCCAAAATGTGAAGGGTATCAAAACGGATGGTCAAGGAGAGACAATTTTGGGCTCCATAATATTATTCCCCGCCGACGTGTTGCCGTATACTTCTCTCAACAAGAAACAATCAGAACTTTCCAATCAGTCCCTTTTGCAGGCGTGGGTTGTGCTGATTTCAGACATGCAGGCTATTGCAACGTGAGGAATTTATTATGACCAAAAGACGTATCTACCTATTTTGTTCTGCCGGGATGTCCACCTCATTGCTGGTATCAAAAATGAAGGCGCAGGCAGAGAAGTATGAAGTGCCTGTAATTATCGAAGCCTGGCCTGAAACTCTGGCTGCTGAAAAAGGCAAGGATGCGGATCTGGTATTACTTGGACCACAGATCGCTTATATGCTGCCAGAAATTCAGAAAGTATTACCAGGTAAACCGGTAGAAGTTATTGATTCAGCAATGTACGGCAAAATTGATGGGTTAGGCGTGCTGAAAGCAGCAGTCGCATCTATCAAGAAGGCAGCAAGTAATTAATTTTATATTTTGTTTTATTTTTCCGTCAAAGAACGACCTTACACAACCTGGCCGCAAGACTCTTGCGGCAATAAAGGAAATTCCAAATGAGTAAAGTCATTGATTCACTTGAAAAGATATTGCTTCCTTTCGCAGTGAAAATTGGGAAGCAACCGCACGTCAACGCAATTAAAAATGGTTTCATCAAATTAATGCCATTGACCCTTGCCGGGGCCATGTTTGTATTAATCAATAACGTATTTCTGAGTTTTGGCGCTGGTTCATTTTTTTATTCTTTAGGTATTCGTTTAGACCCCTCAACCATTGAAACCCTTAATGGGTTAAAAGCCATTGGCGGCAACGTATATAACGGTACGTTAGGTATTATGTCGCTAATGGCTCCTTTTTTCATTGGTATGGCGCTAGCTGAGGAACGTAAAGTTGACCCTCTTGCAGCCGGTTTATTATCCGTTGCGGCATTTATGACTGTTACTCCATATAGCGTAGGCGAAGCTTATGCTGTTGGCGCTAACTGGTTGGGTGGTCAGAATATTATTTCCGGTATTGTTATTGGTCTGGTTGTCGCGGAGCTATTTACTTTCGTTATCCGCCGAAACTGGGTAATTACTTTGCCAGATAGTGTGCCGACATCGGTATCACGTTCTTTCTCTGCATTAATTCCAGGCTTTATTATCCTGTCTATTTTCGGGATTATTTCCTGGCTGCTGGCAAATCACGGTAGCAACTTCCACCAGATCATTATGGACTCTATCTCTACGCCGCTAGCGTCGATGGGTGCGGTAGTGGGCTGGGCGTACGTTATCTTCAACTCCCTGCTGTGGTTCTTCGGTGTGCATGGTTCACTGGCGCTGACTGCGCTGGACAACGGCATCATGACTCCATGGGCGCTGGAAAACATCGCAATCTACAACCAGTACGGCTCTGTACAAGCGGCACTTGACGCGGGTAAACAGTTCCACTTCTGGGCGAAACCAATGCTCGACTCCTACATCCTGTTGGGTGGTTCTGGGGCGACACTGGGCTTAATTATCGCAATCTTCATGGTTTCACGTCGCGCCGACCACCGTCAGGTTGCGAAACTGGCACTGCCGTCAGGCATCTTCCAGATTAACGAACCTATCCTGTTCGGTCTGCCAATCATCATGAACCCAGTTATGTTTATCCCGTTTGTACTGGTACAGCCGATTCTGGCAGCTATCACACTTGCGGCTTACTCTCTGGGAATTATTCCACCGGTTACCAACCTGGCACCGTGGACGATGCCTACAGGCCTGGGCGCCTTCTTCAACAGTAACGGTAGTATCGCAGCACTGTTAGTCGCACTGTTTAACTTGGGTGTCGCGACATGTGTCTACATGCCATTCGTTATCCTGTCTAACAAAGCGCAGGCTGTAATCGAAGAAGAAGAAAGCGAAGAAGATATTGCTAACGCACTGAAATTCTAATCTTAAGTTCTATACCCACAATAATTAGAGTTGCAGGAAGCCAACGCACATGCGGCTTGAAGTATGAAGGGTAGTAGTTTTGGTTGGGGATGGCCCCCTGTCCCCAACCACTTTAAATATACCGGGAGATTGAGATGTTTGATTTAGAAAATGCAGTAGAAAACGAAGTAGATACTAACGACCTTGAAGAAGTGGTAATGGGTTTAATCATCAACTCTGGACAAGCCCGCAGCCTGGCTTACGGCGCACTCAAAATCGCTAAAACCGGTGATTTTGAAAAGGCATGGGAGTTGATGGCGCAGTCTCGTGAAGCGCTGAACCAGGCGCACCTGGTACAGACCAAACTGATTGAAGGTGACCAGGGCGAAGGCAAAACTAAAGTTAGCCTGGTGCTGGTTCATGCACAGGATCATCTGATGACTTCTATGCTGGCGCGTGAGCTGGTTACAGAACTTATTGAGCTTCACGAAAAAATAAAATAAGTTGGAGTCCCTATGCAGCCACCGGTAATCAGTATGGAAATCAATACGGCACGCGAGAGCCAGCTTTTTGATGGTCAACATTTCCACATGTTCATCCACAACAAAGTCGAAAGTGTCTCCGGGCTGCACCAGCATGATTATTACGAATTCACGGTGGTATTGACGGGACGTTATTACCAGGAAATCAACGGTAAACGTGTGCTGCTGGAAAGAGGGAGTTTTGTTTTCATTCCACTCGGTTCTTATCATCAAAGTTTTTATGATTTTGGTGCGACCCGAATTTTGAATGTTGGTATTAGTAAGGCCTTTTTTGAACAGCATTATTTACCGTTATTCCCAGCGTATTTTATTGCGTCACAGGTTTATCAAATTAAGAATGAATTTTTGACTTATATTGAATCTGTGACTGCTTCATTAAACTTCCGTCAGGGAGAGTTTAGTGAGTTTCTTGAAATGGTGACGTTTTATATTGTGAACCGTCTGCGTCACCATAAAGAATCTGAGTCAGGTGGTGATATTCCCGGCTGGCTAAAAAACACCGTCGAGCTGATGCATGGCAAGTCGATGTTTGGTGATAAAGCATTAGTGAATATGGTGGAGCTGTCGGGTAAGTCACAGGAGTATTTAACCCGTGCAACGCAGCGTCACTATGGCAAAACACCGATGCAAATTATCAATGAGATAAGAATTAATTTTGCCAAGAAACAACTGGAGATCACGAACTATTCTGTTACCGATATTGCTTTCGAGTCCGGTTACAGCAGCGCCAGTATGTTTATTAAAAACTTTAAGAAGTTAACTTCTTTTACCCCGCAGCATTATCGGAAGCAGTTATATAGCATTAAATAACTTGTAAATGTATTAATGATGGTTGGTCTTTGGCTCCAGTAAAATTAATTACTGGATATAACCTTCAATAATACATCTATAGATCTCACTTATATCGAGCGAAAGTTCTAGCGGAGTCCTCATGAGTAAAAAATTGAAAGTCGTCACAATCGGTGGTGGTAGCAGCTATACCCCTGAATTACTCGAAGGTTTTATTAAACGTTACGAAGAATTGCCGATTACTGAATTATGGCTGGTTGATGTTGAGGCGGGTAAAGAGAAACAAGATATTATCTTCGACCTCTGCTTGCGTATGATTGAACGCGCGGCAGTGCCAATTGCACTGTATAAAACCCTCGATCGCCGCGAAGCCTTGGTTGATGCCGATTTTGTTACTACGCAATTGCGTGTTGGGCAACTTAAAGCCCGTGAACTTGATGAGCGTATCCCACTAAGCTATGGCTATTTGGGCCAGGAAACTAACGGTGCGGGTGGTTTGTTTAAAGGCCTGCGTACTATTCCGGTGATTTTCGACATCATTAATGATGTGAAAGAGATCTGCCCAGACGCATGGGTTATCAACTTCACTAACCCGGCCGGCATGGTAACCGAAGCGGTATATCGCCACACTGACTTCAAAAAATTCATCGGTGTTTGCAACATTCCAGTGGGCATGAAAATGTTCATTAAGGATGTATTGAAACTCGCACCAACAGATGAGTTGAATATCGATTTGTTCGGCCTGAACCACATGGTATTCATCAAAGATGTCATCGTTAACGGCACTTCTCGCTTTGACGAACTGCTTGATGGCGTGGCGTCCGGTACGCTGACTGCAGGTTCGGTGAAAAACATCTTTGATCTGCCATTCAGTGAAGGTCTGATTCGTTCTCTGCGCCTGCTGCCGTGCTCTTATTTGCTCTACTACTTCAAGCAAAAAGAGATGCTGGCTATCGAAATGGGCGAGTTCTACAAAGGCGGCGCGCGCGCAACCGTTGTGCAGAAAGTTGAGAAGCAACTGTTCGAACTCTACAAAGACCCCGCTTTGAATGTGAAGCCAAAAGAGTTGGAACTGCGTGGCGGGGCTTACTATTCTGATGCGGCTTGTGAAGTTATCAGCGATATCTATAACGACAAGCAAAGCGAGCATTACGTTAACGTGCCACACCATGGGCATGTTGATAATATTCCTGCTGACTGGGCGGTTGAAATGACCTGTACCATCGGCCGTGATGGCGCCACCCCAAGCTCGCGCATCACTCATTTTGATGAAAAAGTGCTGGGCCTGATTTACACCATCAAAGGGTTCGAAGTGGCGGCCAGTGAAGCGGCGCTTAGCGGAAACTTTAATGATGTTCTGCTGGCGTTGAATCTAAGCCCGCTGATTCATTCTGATAAAGATGCCGAGAAAATTGCCCGCGATATGCTGTTAGCTCACGAAGCTAATCTGCCAAACTTTGCAAAAGCAATCGCTGCACTTAAATAACTGGAGGCCTTCCCTGCAAAGGGAAGGCAGCTTACCGAGGCGACAATGGATAAGTTATTAATTGTTAACGCGGACGATTTTGGGCTGTGTAAGGCGCAAAATTACGGAATTATCGACGCATTCACCAACGGTGTAGTGACGTCTACCACCGCGATGGTTAACGCCGCAGGTATTGAACATGCTGTTGCACTCAGTGCAAAACATCCAGGTCTGGCTATTGGGATGCATTTTGTACTGACGCTGGGTCGACCATTATCTGCAATGCCAGGCCTGGTTGATGAAAAGGGCGAGTTGGGTAAATGGATTTGGCAGCGAGCGGAAGATGACACTCTGCCACTTGCCGAAATCGAGCAAGAGTTGGCGTGCCAGTTCGCGAGATTCGTCGAATTATTTGGCCGCAAACCTACGCATCTCGACAGCCATCACCATGTGCATATGATCCCGCAGATCTATCCGATCGTCGAAGCCTTTGCGAAAGAGCAGGGCGTGGCAATCCGTTTTGATTACGATGCTGCCATACCTGGCGGGCTTGAGTGCCAGGGCGTAAAAACGGCGCAAGGTTTTGACAGTGGTTTTTATGGTGAGGCGATATCGGAAACGTTATTCCTCGATACACTTGACCGTTCCATGGCGCGTGGTGAGCAATCGTTAGAAATAATGACTCACCCTTCCTTTATTGATAACACCATTCTTAACAGCAAGTATTGCTATCCACGTCTTGCTGAACTGGATGTACTGACTTCTGCGTCGTTAAAATATGCGATTGCGGAACGTGGCTATCGGTTGGGTTCGTTTAAAGATTTGTAGTCTCCAGGGGCAATGGTTCAAACCATTGCCCTTTTTGTCACACTGATTTTGTCAGCATGATGAAAAGGCTGTCGACCACATCAGGTGCTTGCTCATAAAGATTAAGATTCTCCGGCTGCATTAGCCAGTTTTTGATGATCCCGCTCAGATAGCCATGAATAAGCGTTATGGTGAGATCGATATTAGTATTAACAGGAATTTGACCTTTCGAAATACAATTGCGTAATATCTTCCTCATTCTTTCCCGGTTAAACCAAAAACGCTCTCTTATTTCCCTCTCCGAATACATTTCCCCAGTAAATTCACACGTATGATAAAGAATTTGTAGTAATTCGTGCTGGCAACGATCGGTAGCAATGAATCTTAAGGCCTCAATAATCATTTCACGAAGCAGTATTAAATCGTTATCGTGATATTTCGCTTTAAGTTTCTTTCTTATCTCTTCACCGATATAAGGTTGAGTGTTCCAGATTTCATTAAATAACGAGACCTTACTATCGAAATGCCAGTAAATCGCACCACGAGTCATGCCCGCTGCATCGGCAATGTCAGCAAGTGTGGTAGTAGATACGCCATTTTTAGCAAAAAGTGTGATTGCGACATCGATCAGGTGCTGACGCGTTTTTAATGCCTCAGCTTTAGTTTTTCTGGCCATGGTTAATTAACTCTTTGTGGATATTAGTTACAAGAATTAACAGGTTTAAATATTATTTTTCTTTTGGGTTTTATTTAAAAACGGTTCTTTAATTAAATGAGGGATTATTGTGTGCTTTAAATTTTTCGATGTCCAGTAGCGATATAGAAGATTATACATACAAGCATGAATCATTAATCGATAAAGCCTCTGTTAAGCTAATTCCCTCTATATCCATTACAAAATTAGACTTTAAACAGAGAACTTTTCACATGGCGAAGTTTTTTATCGAGCGCCCCATATTTGCCTGGGTGCTGGCGATCATTTTGATGCTGGCGGGTGTCCTGTCGATCATTAATTTGCCAGTGGCGCAGTACCCGACTATCGCTCCACCTGCGGTTGCCATTAACGCAACCTACCCAGGAGCAGACGCCAGTACTGTTCAGGATACCGTGACCCAGGTTATCGAGCAGAACATGAATGGTCTGGATAACCTGATGTACATGTCTTCTACCAGCGATGCCTCAGGTAGTGTGACTGTGACGCTTACCTTCAAGTCAGGCACCGATCCAGATATCGCGCAGGTTCAGGTGCAGAATAAACTTCAGCTCGCCATGCCTTTGTTGCCGCAAGAAGTGCAGCAGCAAGGAATCAGTGTGAAGAAGTCCTCCAGCAGTTTCCTGATGGTTGCCGGTTTTATCTCGGAAGATGGCAGCATGAGTCAGGACGACATCGCTGACTATATTTCCTCGAATATTAAAGACCCGATTAGCCGTACGGCGGGGGTGGGAGATGTGCAACTTTTCGGGGCGCAATATGCAATGCGTATCTGGCTTGATCCTAACGAGCTAAATAGATACCAACTCACCACTCTTGATGTGATTAACCAGATAAAAACCCAGAATGCGCAGGTAGCCGCGGGGCAACTGGGTGGCACTCCAGCCATTCCGGGCCAGCGGTTGAATGCTTCTATTATTGCGCAGACTCGTTTGCGCGACCCCGAACAGTTCGGGCACCTTTTGCTCAAGGTGAAGGCAGACGGTTCCAAAGTTCAATTACACGATGTCGCCCGCATTGAACTGGGTGGTGAAAATTATAACGTTATCGCCCGCTACAACGGAAAACCGGCTGCGGGTATTGGGATAAAATTGGCGACGGGTGCTAACGCGCTGGATACCGCCAAAGCCGTCCAGACACAAATGGCCCGCCTGCAACCCTTTTTCCCGCACTCCTTGAAAGTGGTGTACACCTACGACACCACGCCATTTATCAAAATCTCCATTCGCGAAGTATTTAAAACCCTGGTTGAAGCCATCATTCTGGTCTTCCTGGTGATGTACCTATTTTTACAGAACTTCCGCGCAACGCTGATTCCTACCATTGCCGTGCCGGTTGTGTTGCTCGGCACTTTTGCTGTGCTCGCTGCGTTCGGTTACTCCATTAATACATTAACGATGTTTGGCATGGTGCTGGCGATAGGCTTGCTGGTGGACGATGCCATTGTGGTGGTGGAAAACGTTGAACGCGTGATGGCTGAAGAGGGACTGTCCCCTAAAGAAGCAACCCAAAAATCAATGTCGCAGATACAAGGGGCGCTGATAGGGATCGCGATGGTGCTCTCGGCGGTGTTTATTCCGATGGCGTTTTTCGGTGGTTCAACCGGGGTTATTTATCGCCAGTTCTCGATAACAATTGTTTCGGCAATGGCACTGTCGGTGTTGGTTGCGTTGATCCTCACCCCTGCGCTTTGTGCCACTTTGCTCAAACCGGTCGTCAAAGGTAGCCATGGTAAAACCCGTGGCCTATTTGGCTGGTTTAATGCTCGTTTTGAGCAAAGTACCCACCATTACACCAGTAGCATAAGGCTGATTTTACGTTCTACCGGGCGCTATATGGTGGTTTATGTCTTGATTGTTGCGGGCATGGCAGCACTCTTCCTTCATTTACCTACCTCATTTTTGCCCGAAGAAGACCAGGGCGTTTTCCTCACTATGGTGACTTTGCCCGCAGGAGCGACGCAGGCCAGAACTGAGAAAATCATGGATCAGATAACCGATTACTACCTGACTCATGAATCCGCCAATGTTGATTCAGTCTTCACCGTTAATGGCTTTAGTTTTAGCGGCAAAGGCCAGAACAACGGCCTGGCTTTTGTGCGTTTGAAAGACTGGAGTAAACGCCCTGGCAAAGAGAATGAAGTGACCGCTATCGTGGGTCGCGCAACCCGCGCTTTTAGCCGAATTCACGAGGGAATGGTATTCGCTTTTAATCTGCCCGCAATTACGGAGCTGGGCACTGCCACAGGTTTTGACTTTGAATTAATCGATCAGGCAAGTCAGGGCCATAAGGCGTTGACGCAAGCGCGAAACCAACTTTTAGGCATGATTTCCAAACGCCCGGATTTGCTGGTGCGCGTGCGCCCTAATGGGCTGGAAGACACACCGCAATTTAAGTTGGTAGTTGATCAGGAAAAGGCGCAGTCGCTGGGCGTTAGCATTTCCGATATTAACCAGACTATTGCCACTGGGTTGGGCAGCACTTACGTCAATGACTTCATCGACCACGGACGTGTGAAAAAAGTTTACCTTCAGGGGCGGGCATCGAACCGTATGCTGCCGAGCGATATCAATACCTGGTATGTGCGCGGGAGCAGTGGGCAAATGGTGCCGTTTTCCGCTTTTGCCAGTTCACACTGGATCTATGGTTCACCACGACTTGAACGCTACAACGGTCTGCCTTCTATGGAGATCCTTGGTGAAGCGACTCCGGGTAAAAGTACCGGTGAAGCTATGTTGCTGATGGAAAGTCTGGCCGAGAAATTACCCGCGGGTATTGGTTTTGACTGGACCGGCATGTCTTACCAGGAACGTTTATCCGGTAATCAGGCCCCGGCTCTGTACGCCATCTCGTTGCTGGTTGTCTTCTTATGCCTGGCGGCACTCTATGAAAGTTGGTCAATTCCGTTCTCAGTCATGTTGGTGGTACCACTTGGCGTCATCGGCGCACTGCTTGCGGCCACGCTGCGTGGATTAAATAACGACGTTTATTTCCAGGTTGGGTTGTTGACCACCATTGGCCTGTCGGCCAAAAACGCCATTCTGATAGTCGAGTTCGCCAAAGATCTTATTGATAAAGAAGGTAAAGGATTAATTGAAGCCACGCTCGACGCGGTGCGTATGCGCCTGCGCCCAATTCTCATGACTTCGTTGGCATTTATTCTCGGTGTTATGCCTCTGGTGATTAGCCGCGGAGCGGGGAGTGGTGCGCAGAATGCCGTCGGTACAGGCGTTATGGGTGGGATGGTTTCCGCAACGCTGCTGGCGGTCTTTTTTGTTCCGGTATTTTTTGTCGTGATTAGCCGCCGCTTTGGTAAGGCGAAATAACAGGAATACGTTGCCGGTGGGTTTCATTTCCCCATCGGCGTTCGGTTTTTACTTTAAGAGTCATGCTTTAAGGAATCGTAATGAAGAAATATGGCGAGTTCATCATCCTGTCATCCATGCTGTTGTTAGCGACGGGTGCCTTAACGGGTTGTAATGATAAAGGCGACGAGAAGGCAGCAATGCCCACGCCGCAGGTCAATGTGTTTACCGTTAAAGCGGCGCCACTGGCTGTGACGACTGAACTTCCAGGGCGTACCGATGCCTTTCGTGTGGCGGAAGTTCGCCCGCAGGTGAGTGGCATTATCCTGAAACGTAACTTTGTTGAAGGCAGCGATATCGTTGCTGGAAATTCCCTCTATCAGATTGACTCGGCCACGTATCAGGCCGCCTGGAATAGCGCACAAGGCTCACTCGCAAAGGCTAAAGCTGCTGCAAACATTGCACATTTAACAGTGAAACGTTATGTGCCATTGCTCGGTACTAATTACATCAGCAAGCAGGAATACGATCAGGCCGTCGCGAACGCACAACAGGCTGATGCAGAAGTGAAAGCTGCGCAGGCTGAAGTGGAAAATGCGCGTATTAACCTCGCATATACCAAAGTCACCTCGCCAATCGATGGGCGTATTGGAAAATCGAATGTCACCGAAGGGGCATTAGTGACAAACGGGCAGGCTTCGTCGCTGGCTACTGTTCAGCAGCTTGACCCAATCTACGTTGATGTCACGCAATCCAGCACTGACTTTATGCAACTGAAACAGGCTGTGGAAAAGGGCAGTTTGCAAAAAGCGAACGGTAAAACTACGGTGCAATTGCTTATGGAGGATGGTCAACCTTATCCGCTAAATGGCGATCTGGAGTTCTCCGATGTCACTGTTGATCAAACGACTGGCTCCATTACCTTGCGAGCCGTATTCCCCAATCCGCAGCATCAATTACTGCCAGGTATGTATGTGCGGGCAAAAATCGATGAAGGCATTCAGCCCGAAGCGATTTTAGTGCCGCAACAGGGGGTCACGCGCAATCCGCGTGGTGACGCCACCGTGATGGTGGTCGACGAGAATAATAAAGCGGTCGTCCGCGAAGTGGTGGCCCCTCAGGCGATTGGTGATAAATGGCTGGTAACCAAGGGTGTGAAGCCTGGCGATAAAATCATCGTCAGCGGACTTCAGCGCGTGCGTCCTGGGGTTGCTGTTCAGATAGTGCCAGATAGCGCTGTCGCGCCAACACGCTAAGGTTTGCACAATGGCTAAGTTTTTTATCGAACGACCAATTTTTGCCTGGGTGCTGGCGATCATTTTGATGATTGCTGGTGGCTTGGCAATTTTACAGCTTCCCGTCGCGCAGTATCCAACGATTGCGCCACCGGCTGTTGCGGTGACGGCAACCTATCCTGGTGCTGATGCCCAGACGGTGCAGGATACCGTGACGCAGGTTATCGAACAAAATATGAACGGTATCGATAACCTGATGTATATGTCCTCCACCAGTGATTCTGCGGGTGGCGTGACTATTACCATGACCTTCAAATCAGGCACCAGCCCGGATATTGCGCAAGTCCAGGTGCAGAACAAGCTGCAACTGGCGATGCCATTACTGCCACAAGAAGTGCAGCAGCAGGGGATTAGTGTCGAAAAATCCTCGAGCAGTTTCTTGCTGGTAGCGGGTTTTATCTCTAATAACCCAAGCCTGACACAGGATGATATTTCCGACTATGTGGCATCGAATATTAAAGATGCTATCAGCCGAACCAACGGGGTGGGGGATGTGCAGCTATTTGGCGCCCAGTACGCGATGCGTATTTGGCTTAATGCGAATGCGCTGAACAAATACCAGCTTAATCCGGGCGATGTAGTCAATCAGCTCAAATTGCAGAATGACCAGGTGGCTGCCGGGCAACTCGGTGGCACGCCTGCGGTTAAAAATCAGCAGCTTAACGCATCGATTATTGCGCAGACACGCTTACGTGATCCGGTTGAGTTCGGCAAAGTAACCATGAAAGTGAACCCGGATGGTTCAGTTGTTCATTTAAGCGACGTGGCGCGCATTGAGCTGGGTGGTGAAAACTACAATACGGTTGCGAAAATTAATGGCCAGGCGGCGGCAGGCCTGGGAATTAAGCTTGCGACGGGTGCAAATGCCCTGGATACCGCTGCCGCTATCAAGTCAAAGCTGGCCTCACTACAACCTTACTTCCCCCAAGGGATGACGGTTGTTTATCCCTATGACACCACGCCGTTTGTGAAAATATCCATTCACGAGGTGGTGAAAACACTGTTCGAAGCGATCATCCTGGTGTTCCTGGTAATGTATCTCTTCTTGCAAAATCTGCGCGCCACGCTGATTCCGACTATCGCGGTGCCGGTCGTATTACTGGGGACATTTGCCGTCCTATCTGCCTTTGGCTACTCGATAAACACCCTGACGATGTTTGGCATGGTGTTAGCGATAGGCCTGCTGGTGGATGATGCGATCGTGGTGGTGGAAAACGTTGAGCGCGTGATGGTCGAAGAGCATCTCTCACCGAAAGAAGCCACCAGGAAATCGATGAGCCAGATCCAGGGGGCGTTAGTCGGTATCGCTATGGTGCTGTCGGCGGTGTTTATTCCGATGGCCTTTTTCGGTGGCTCGACCGGGGCAATTTATCGCCAGTTCTCGATTACTATCGTTTCGGCAATGGCGCTTTCGGTGTTGGTTGCTTTGATCCTGACACCAGCACTCTGCGCGACTTTGCTAAAACCAGTTGACCCGCAGGCGCATGAAAAAACGGGCTTCTTTGGCTGGTTTAACAAGAAATTCAACCAAAGTGCTCATCACTACACAGATAGTGTCAGTAACATTTTACGCAGCACCGGGCGTTATTTACTGGTGTATGTGATTATTGTTGCAGGAATGGCGGTGCTATTCCTGCGTTTACCTACCGCATTCCTGCCCGAAGAAGATCAGGGTGTGTTTATGACGATGGTGCAGCTGCCCGCTGGTGCGACGCAGGAAAGAACACAAAAAGTGCTCGATCAAATCACCGATTACTACCTGAATACCGAAAAAGCCAACGTCGAATCCGTGTTTACGGTGAATGGTTTTAGCTACAGCGGGCAGGGGCAAAACTCCGGGATTGCCTTTATTAGCCTGAAACCCTGGGAGGAACGGTCTGGAAAAGAGAATGCGGTCGGTGCGATTGTTGAACGCGCGACCAAAGCATTTGGTCGGATTCATGATGGACTGGTGTTCCCGTTTAACTTACCGGCGATTATCGAATTAGGTACGGCGACGGGTTTTGACTTTGAACTGATTGACCAGGCAAACCTTGGCCATCAGCAATTAACGCAGTCCCGTAATCAATTATTGGCGATGATCGCCAAACATCCTGAGATATTGACGCGTGTTCGCCCTAATGGGCTTGAAGACACCCCACAGTACAAGCTGGAAATTGACCAGGAAAAGGCGCAAGCCCTTGGCATTAGCCTTGCGGATATTAATCAAACCATAGCCAGTGCTCTGGGTGGTACTTACGTGAACGATTTTATCGATCACGGCCGCGTGAAGAAGGTTTATGTGCAAGCTGATGCCCGCTTCCGCATGTTGCCGCAGGATATTAATAATCTCTATGTCCGTGGTAGCTCTGGGCAAATGGCTCCACTTTCGGCATTTTCGTCATCGCACTGGATGTATGGTTCGCCGCGTCTGGAGCGATATAACGGTTTGCCATCGATGGAACTATTGGGCGAGGCAGCACCGGGAAAAAGTACCGGAGAGGCCATGGTGTTAATGGAGCAATTGGCTTCAAAATTACCCGCTGGAATAGGCTATGACTGGACGGGAATGTCATATCAGGAAAGGCTTTCTGGAAACCAGGCTCCTGCACTCTATGCCATCTCGTTAGTGGTCGTGTTCCTTTGTCTGGCTGCACTCTATGAAAGCTGGTCGATACCATTCTCGGTCATGCTGGTTGTGCCATTAGGCGTGGTTGGCGCACTTCTGGCGGCGGTAATGCGGGGAATGAATAACGACGTTTATTTCCAGGTCGGATTGTTGACCACTATTGGTCTGTCGGCGAAGAATGCAATTCTAATCGTCGAATTTGCTAAGGACCTGATGGAAAAGGAAGGCAAAGAGATAATAGAGGCCACGCTTGAGGCAGTGCGTATGCGTCTGCGACCTATCCTGATGACATCACTGGCATTTATTCTGGGGGTGATGCCACTGGTATTAAGCAGCGGTGCTGGCAGCGGGGCGCAGAATGCAGTGGGCACAGGGGTAATGGGCGGAATGCTCTCGGCAACCTTGCTCGCCATCTTCTTTGTGCCGGTGTTCTTTGTGGTGATACGAAAACGGTTTAGCAAAGGTAAGGTATAACAGCACTGACAAGCCCGAACTAAGGTTCGGGCTTTTTTATGGTAAATCGTGCACCCCTACAAAACCATCTGAAACCGGGTAGGCCGGATAAGCGCAGCGTCATCCGACAGGCAGAACACAAAATCCAGACGAAAAAAAGCCCGCATTTTCATGCGGGCTCTTCTTAGAAGATGGCGGTGAGAGAGGGGTTCGAACCCTCGATACGTTGCCGTATACACACTTTCCAGGCGTGCTCCTTCAGCCACTCGGACACCTCACCGTTTTGAATCTGTTGCCAATATCATGGGGCAACGGGGCGCTACTATAGGGAGTAGACCGCATTCGGTCAAGTTTAATCTTCTGTTTCTATACCGTTTGGTCAAGGCATGAACGATGCCGGATTTTAGGCAAAAAAAAGTCTGAACGCGAATTCAGACTTTCTCCTGGAATATGGCGGTGAGAGAGGGGCTGACTGCGCTGCGCTTGCCCTACGGGCGTCATGGCCGCAAGCGTCCCTGACGTCCAAATGCTAAAGCATTTGTCGAACCTCGGGTCGAGGGTTCTCACCCATCTCTCCACGGGTTTCGGGCGAAAAAAAAGCCCGCATTTACATGCGAGCTCTTCTTTAAATATGGCGGTGAGAGAGGGGCTGACTGCGCTGCGCTTGCCCTACGGGCGTCATGGTCGCAAGCGCCCCTGACGTCCAAATGCTAAAGCATTTGTCGAACCTCGGGTCGAGGGTTCTCACCCATCTCTCCACGGGTTTCGGGCGAAAAAAAAGCCCGCATTTACATGCGAGCTCTTCTTTAAATATGGCGGTG
>NZ_JAJSOU010000021.1:0-59388 GCF_021282405.1 Buttiauxella cochleicola | reverse complement strand
GGGGCAGTGAGATTGATAATACCGAGAGCTTGTGAAAGTTCCATTTAAAAAGGGTCCATGTTGTGCATGAACCCTTTTTACACGAGCCACCGGATCGGTCAACTGATCCTTAAACGATCGGCATTAGCCAATCGGCTCCCTTCTCATTTTCATCTCACAACCAGTTTTTGCGCTTGAAGTAGAGATACGGTGCCAGGCCAGCGAGGATCATGACGATAATCGCCGCCGGGTAACCAAAGCTCAGTTTCAACTCGGGCATAAACTCAAAGTTCATCCCGTAGCTGGATGCAACAAGCGTTGGCGGTAGGAATACGACGGATACCACCGAGAAGATCTTGATGATGCGGTTCTGCTCGATGTTGATAAAGCCCATCGCCGCCTGCATCAGGAAGTTCACTTTCTGGAACAGGGATTCATTGTGCGGCAGCAGGGATTCGATATCTCGCAGAATTTCACGGGCCTGCTCAAGCTGCCCGCTCGGCAAACGCGCTTTACGCACCAGGAAGTTCAGGGCGCGTTGCGTATCCATCAGACACAAACGGACTTTCCAGCCGATATCTTCCAACTCAGCGAGAGTGGAAAGTGCGGCGTCGTATTCATCACCCTGGTGCCCTTCCATAATCACGCGGCTGAGTTTTTCCAGATCGCTATAGATGTTTTCGATTTCGTCTGCCAACTGTTCGATTTTGGTTTCGAATAAGTCGAGCAGTAATTCGTAAGCGTTGCCATCAACCATATTCTGGCTACGAGCACGCATGCGATAGAGGCGAAAAGCTGGTAATTCACGTTCGCGCAGCGTAAACAGACGGCCTTCACGAATAGTAAATGCCACGGTGCTGTTGCCCGCGTGATCGTCGGCATCTTCGTAAAAGAAGAATGAGTGAATGTGCAAACCGTCTTCGTCTTCAAAAAAACGCGCGGATGCTTCGATGTCTTCCAGTTCCGGGCGCGTTGCCAGGCTTTGACCAAGTTCCGTTTGCACGCGCTGACGCTCGCTCTCTTCAGGCTCGACCAAATCAACCCAAACAGAATTGCTCAGGTTATCGGCCTCATCTAATTCAAGACGGGACAGACGATTGTTTTCCAGTTGAAATGCGCTCAGCATGACCGGTACTCCCAATGCAAAAAATATCAGGGACAGTTCGGTTGGCACACAGACAGAAACTAACTAGGTTTCAGACCATTAAAAAGTCTGACTCATTGCGACGGGATATACGAGATATGAGGTCGCCGACAACCACTAAGGCTATCAGCATTCGAGGATAGCCTTAGAAGTTGTACCTGGATGACAGGTTATTGAGCCAGTATTTACTGGGTGTGTCCAAGGCGAGTGTCCTCTTAGCGTAATCGTGCGCGCATGTTACGCCACCATAAATATGGCGTCAACACGCAACGGGACACCATGGAGTAATAAACTATGGTGATATTTATAAGCTAGCAAAAGCGTGAAAGACTATGAGTTAACCCGCTAATTTATACCGATTCAAGGCGTGCATAAGCAGCAACTAACCACTTAATTCCCTGGCCAGGAAATGCCACTTGAATACGGCTGTGTTCACCACTCCCTTCCAGGTTAACGACCGTGCCTTCACCAAATTTTGCATGGCGTACACGCTGCCCGAGTTTAAAGCCTGAATCATTCTCAGAGATTGGCGTGCCCATGCGTTGGTGGCTGACCGGTCGGCTGATACTGGCACGCAGGCGAACTTCTTCCACGCAGTTTTCTGGCAGTTCACCAATGAAACGTGACGGGCGGTGATAAACTTCTTTGCCATACAGACGACGGGTTTCAGCGTAGGTCAGTGTCAGTTTTTGCATCGCACGCGTCACACCCACGTAGGCCAGGCGGCGTTCTTCTTCCAGGCGGCCACCTTCATCGAGTGACATCTGGCTTGGGAACATGCCCTCTTCCATGCCGACGATAAACACCTGCGGGAACTCCAGACCTTTCGCCGAGTGCAGCGTCATCAATTGCACCGCATCTTGCCAGGTATCGGCTTGCCCTTCACCCGCTTCAAGCGCCGCATGAGACAAGAATGCCTGAAGCGGCATCAGATCTTCATCTTCATCCTGATAGCTGAACTGGCGCGTTGCCGTGACCAGTTCTTCTAAGTTTTCAATACGCGTCTGGCCCTTCTCGCCCTTTTCCTGCTCGTACATCATCATCAGGCCAGAATCTTTAATAACCCGGTCAGTTTGTACGTGCAGCGGCATGTCGATGGTTTCATGTGCCAGCGCGTCGATAAGTTCCATGAAGCGTTGCAACGCAGAAGCGGCACGGCCTGCTAATGCTTTTTCCTGGAGTAACAAGCGGCAGGCTTGCCACATTGTCAGTTGCTGGTCACGCGATGTCTGGCGCACCACGTCTAATGTGCGGTCGCCGATGCCACGCGTTGGCGTGTTAACCACGCGCTCAAACGCTGCGTCATCATTGCGGTTGGCAATCAGGCGCAGATACGAGAGCGCATCTTTGATTTCCTGACGTTCGAAGAAGCGCATGCCGCCATAGATGCGGTACGGCATGCCGACCTGCAATAACGCCTCTTCCAGCACTCGCGATTGGGCGTTGCTGCGATAAAGAATGGCGCATTGCTCGAGTGCTCCACCCGCTTCCTGCCACGTTTTGATACGGTTAACCACGAAACGCGCTTCATCTAATTCGTTAAATGCGCAATACAGTGAGATCGGCTCGCCGTCGCTGCCATCCGTCCACAGCTCTTTGCCTAAACGACCTGAGTTGTTCGCAATCAGGGCGTTGGCGGCATTCAGAATGTTGTTGGTTGAGCGGTAGTTTTGCTCAAGGCGAATGGTTTGTGCGCCAGGGAAATCGGTCAGGAAGCGTTGGATATTCTCAACTTGCGCGCCGCGCCAGCCGTAGATTGACTGGTCATCATCACCAACAATCATCACTTTGCCTGTATCACCTGCCAACATGCGAATCCATGCGTACTGGATGCTGTTGGTATCCTGGAATTCGTCCACCAGAATATTGGTGAAGCGTTCGCGGTAGTGATTAAGAATGTGTGGCTTGTTCAGCCAGAGTTCATGAGCACGCAGCAATAGTTCGGCAAAGTCCAGAAGCCCAGCGCGATCGCAGGCTTCCTGATACGCCTGATACACTTTTTGCCAGGTTTGCTCGACCGGGTTGCCATAACTTTCAATGTGATGTGGGCGTAGGCCTTCATCTTTTTTGCCGTTGATAAACCACATTGCCTGCCGTGCAGGCCACTGTTTATCGTCGAGATTCATGGCTTTAATCAGGCGCTTTAACAAACGCAGCTGATCTTCGCTGTCCAGTATTTGGAAATCCTGCGGCAGGTTGGCGTCCATGTGATGTGCACGCAGCAAGCGGTGCGCGAGACCATGGAAAGTACCTACCCACATGCCGCCCTGGCTGGTTCCCATCAACTGACTGATACGGTGGCGCATTTCAGCCGCCGCTTTGTTGGTAAACGTCACCGCCATAATCGAATATGGCGAGCAGTTTTCCACGCTAATTAACCACGCAATACGGTGCACCAATACACGCGTCTTACCGCTTCCTGCACCAGCCAGTACCAGCATGTTGCTACGCGTGGCCGCGACGGCTTCGCGCTGTTTGTCATTGAGGCTGTCGAGCAGGTAAGAAACGTCCATTGGCACCGCCGTTGAGGAGATAAAAATATACTGTGATTTTATACAGAATTAATCAGATTATATCAGCGCGGTGAGGGATGCCAACTGCGAAATTTCCAGATGTGGCAATAAGCGGCTGTCATCAATCTGCATTAGGTCGCCATCGCGCAGATTTATCCAACAAGCCTGCATACCACAGCGAACAGCCCCTGCAACATCAGTAGTCAGGTCATCACCTACGTGCAGAATATGGCCGAGCGGAACATTGAGCTTTTCTGCTGCGAGATGATACATATCATTAAATGGTTTGGATCGCCCATGAGGGCCGGCGCGCAGCACAAACTTAAAGTATTGATTGAGGCCGAAAAGATGTGGCTCAGCGTTACCGTTGGTAATCGCCACCAGCGGCCATTTTTCGGCGAGTTTCGCTAACGTGTCGTGCGTTTCTTGCGGCACGTCGATTTGGCTGCGCCAATGGGCAAAGTTCTCCATCGAAGCTTGTGCGCCTGCGGCGGCTTCTTCCGCTGATAATCCGACATCTAACATGGCTTGCTCTACAGCACGACGACGCCATTCGGTGACATCGTGGTAAATATCCGGTTCTGCGAGGCGCAACGCATGGCGAATGCGCAAAAAATCAGGGCGTTGCAGATGGTTTAGCTTCGGATGGTAGTTCTGCACAAAACTCATTGATTCGCGCTCGGTGCGCATAATCACTTCGCGGTTGTCGTAGAGCGTGTCGTCGAGATCAAAAGTGAGCGCGGCAATAGGCCCAAGTGGGCGATAAAAATGCATTACGATTTCCCTCGTTTAGCGCGTGGATGCGCAGCATCATACACTGAGGCTAAGTGTTGGAAGTCGAGATGGGTATAGATTTGCGTCGTGGAAAGGTTGGCGTGGCCTAATAACTCCTGCACACCACGCAGATCCCCGCTCGATTCCAGCATATGCGTGGCAAATGAATGGCGCAGTTTATGAGGATGCACATGGCTGTTTAGCCCCTGTTTTATCCCCCACTCGCTAAAACGTTTTTGGACGTTACGTGTCGAGATACGCTTCCCCTGTTTGGAGAGAAATAACGCATCGTCGTCCGGACCAAAAAGCTCGCGCAGATCAAGCCAGTGCTCAACCCAGGTAACAGCAGATTTCCCCACCGGCACCCGGCGCTCTTTGCTACCTTTACCTATCACCCACACTTCACCTGTCGTCAGATCAATGTGGCGGCAATCCATATTAACCAGTTCGGAAAGACGCAGCCCAGCACCGTACATCACCTCCAGCATCGCGCGATCACGCACGGCAAGTGGGTCGTTGATGTCGATATCCAGCAGGCGACTAACGTCATCGACGTCGATATTTTTTGGTAGATGGCGGCCCGTTTTCGGCGTAGTAATACCTTTTGCGGGATTGGCTTTGAGCTCACCCTGGCTGACACACCAGTCGAAGAAACTACGGAGCGCGGAAAGACGTAATGCCAGGCTTGATGACCCGAGGCCCGCTTTGCGGCTGCGAACCGTGATTGAACGAACCGCGGCGGCATCACACTGCTGCCAGGTGCTCATGTTCATCTCGCCCGCCAGGGTGATTATTGCGGTCAGTTGGCGGCCATAGTTGAGCAGTGTCAGCGGGCTTAACTGGCGCTCTACTTTCAGGTAGCGCAGAAAGCCATCGACTAAAGGTTGCAGTGGGGAGGCCGTCATACTCGCTCGACCCAGCGCTCCAGCAAGTCTGGCAACATCAGCGCCAGTTCATGAAGTAATTGTGTGCCTTGCCCTTCCTGGTAATGCTGAGGATCGCGGCTACTAAAAACCAGCACGCCTAAATCTGCGTCACTACCCATCAGAGACACGGCCACTGAACCAATGGCTTTCGCCTGAGGTAAAACCACCAGTAATTCAGGGCCATTTAACGGCCCCAAATAATGCTGACGATCCCCAAGACGTTGAATACGCAACGACTCGAAAGCCTGCCGATTCAGTGCCAAATGGGTAAAATCGGAAGGAGCACCAATCCGCCAACGGTCCGCAAAAAGACGCACATTTGCGCCAGCCAGACCCATTTCGCGCGCCCAACGGTGCAAGCGGTTAAGCATTTCCTGCAAACTAGTGGCAGAAGCCAGACGGCCCTGCAACTTCAGTAAGCGATAGAACAAACCTTCGTTGGCACTCGCCTGCTCCATCAGCAAGGTCATGTTTTCTTCAAGGAAATTGATATGGTTACGGCTACGTGCCATATGCCACTCAACCAACGAAACAGTGCCGCGTACCGGATGCGGCACCTGCATCTGTTCTACATGCTGGGCGTTACGAATAAAGAAATCGGGATGACGTAGCAGATATTCCGCCACCATTCGGTCATCCAGTTCCAGTACGGCTTCTTGCTGTTCCTCGGCATTCTTCATAGATGTATAAATCCATCATAGACGTGGGCCGCTGGACCGGTCATAAACAACGGCGTTCCCGGCCCTTTCCAGGCGATATCAAGGCGGCCACCAGGTAGCTCAACGCGAACCTGTTCCGCAAGTATCCCTTGCAAGATGCCCACAGCAACTGCGCCGCAAGCACCGCTGCCACAAGCTTGTGTTTCCCCGGCGCCACGTTCATAAACGCGCAGACGGATATGTTCTTTGGTTACAACCTGCATAAAGCCGATGTTTGCACGCTCAGGAAAACGCTCATGGTTTTCCATCACTGGCCCCAGCGTTTCCACAGCGGCCGTAGTCAAGTCATCAACCTGAATCACGCAATGCGGGTTACCCATCGACACGACGCCACACATAATGGTTTGTTCGGCGGCACGCATAATATAGGTCTTTTCCGCTTTGTTTGCGCGGAACGGCACAGCGGAAGGCTCGAAATTAGGCTCGCCCATATTCACGCGTACCAGCTCATCTTCCGTCACGCTGAGAACCATGCGGCCATTGGCGGTGCTGACGCGAATATCGCGTTTGTTGGTAAGCCCCTTCAGGCGCACAAAGCGTGCAAAGCAACGCGCGCCGTTGCCACATTGTGAGACTTCGCTACCATCAGCGTTAAAAATACGATAATGGAAATCAAGGTCTGGATCGTATGGCGGTTCAACCACCAATAACTGATCAAAACCCACTCCCAAATGCCTGTCGGCCAGACGGCGGATAAGCTCAGGGGAGAAATAGACGTTTTGAGTCACCGCGTCGACGACCATAAAGTCATTGCCAAGGCCATGCATCTTCGAAAACTGCATCTTCTGCTCCATATACGCGGCTACTTATTAATAATGTGCTAGTAGACAACCTGAGTCGGCGCGTTATCAGTACCACGATTATTACGATCTGGCGTGGTTGATTGCGGCTGTGGCTTAGGAGTGACCTGAGATGTAGGCTTGGTTTTACCGTCCGCAGGAGGGAAGTACAGCGGCCCCTTAAGGCCACAGCCAGAAAGGCTAAAAAGTGCCAGCACGAGTGCTAATGGGCAGAAAATTTTCTTCATTATTGAGATGCCTGTAATCCACTATTCTGCCTTCTATCATCGCAGGTGATCCCTGAAAAGCAATACTCTTTTCTATTCGCGAGTGTTGCTATACTGCCGTGAAGAAGAACAACTGAGAAACGAAAATGAACGACAGTGAATTTCATCGCCTGGCTGACGGCCTGTGGTCAACAATTGAAGAACGTCTGGATGACTGGGATGGTGATAGCGATATCGACTGCGAAATCAATGGCGGCGTGCTGACCCTGAGTTTTGAGAATCGCAGCAAGATTATTATCAATCGCCAGGAGCCTCTCCATCAGGTATGGCTTGCCACCAAAAGCGGCGGTTACCATTTTAACTTGAAAGACGACAAATGGATTTGTGACCGTAGCGGCGCAGAGTTTTGGACATTACTTGAAGAAGCTTGCACACAGCAGGCGGGTGAACCCGTTAGCTTTAGCTAGCTGTTGCTGTACTGCTGAAGTAGCGGCGCATTGCTATCGTCATGATTAGTCGGCGTCGCTGCTGTAATAGTCTGGGTGCGGAACGGAATTACCTGCGAGCGCCCATCGACTTTCACAATCTGATAGAACTGCGGCAAGTTGAAGTTAATGAAGCTTGAGCCGTAAGTGAAACGGTCGTGCGAAGACGAATAGAAACGGCTGACATCACGCACTAAATCTTCTTTACTGCCCTCACAGTGGTGATACACCTCTGCGCGGTTGGTCTCATCGAGGATATAGATATTGAAACCGTGGTCTTCACTCGCTTCTTCAAAGAAGAATTGAATGATCCCTTCACTGGCAAACCCATCTACGACCGACGGCAACTGAACCTGATTAGTCTCAACCTGCACCGATAAACCATGCAGTTTGTTATGGGAAATTGCACCGTAGAACTCGACCGCATTCTCCAGTTTTTGCACTGAAACGCTCAAGCGTTCGAAGAATAGCCCCCACGTTTGGCCAGAAATACGCAGCGCTTTAAAGCGACCAGGTTCCTGACGGGTGCTCGACAAGCGGAAGTCGATACATTCGGAAACCAGTTGCTGAACACGTGTGCGGATAAGCCCACGCAAATGCTGGCTGTAACAGAACACTTCCACGCTATCTGGCGGCGCCGCATCCTGGTGCATTTTGCCCAGAATGGTTTTCAGCGCCTCAATCATTGATTGTTCGCCGTTGAAATGCAGGGTACGCACTTCATTCCAGGAGTTGCGGTAAAGCAGGTCAACGCTTCCCACCAGGCACTGTTGCTGCTGCCCGAAGCTGAACACATCCAGCTTACGGAAATCGAAATGAACAACCTGATTACGGAATGCCGCTGTCGGGTCATATTCGAGGTTAACTATGATAGACAGATGGCGAATTTCGCATGGGCTATACAACGCTTTCGCAGTTGGCGCAGGCAAACGCAGCGGGAAGTGGTGCGAAACATCGGCCACCATTTCCTGCAATTTTGGCAAATCACAGATTCCGTTGCCCTTAATAAACAGGCGGGTGCGCGAAGTCAGCAGGCCGTTGAAGTAGGCCCATGCCACCAGCTTATTAAGATAACGGTTATATTCCAGCGGTTGATGGCTGATGATGGAATCCATGTTTGGCGCACGGTTGTAGAGATACCAACCTGAACGGTTGGCACGACCTGGCGGAACATGAATAAAGGTCAGATTCGGCTCTGACAAATCAGGAGAAATCTGCGGGTTAACCAGCGTGACTTTACCCGGTAGCGCTTCAAATGCGGCATACAATTTACGGGTCAACACACCGATATCTTGCGGGCTTGCACTGACGCTCAGGTTGTTACGGCGAGCGAAACGAATCAGGTTGCGATAGCTTTGCATCATCGCATCAAGGAGTTCGTTGTGCGCATCACGAACCTGGTCGATTTTCCAGTTAGCGCGGTTATCGAGCATCGCCAGACGTGGCTCATCCCAGCCCCAGTCTTTGACCAGTTGGCTTAAAACTTCACGACGCCAACCTACACAGGCACGCTCACGGGACAGTTTTTCGCACACTTTGAGATAGAAGCAGCGACGTACTAAGTCCAGACGCGCAGTGTCTTCGATTTGTGTGAGGTAGTGAGTCACACGCTCCAGCATCATGCAGTACGGATCAAGCCCAAAAGAGACTATCTCGCCATCATGCAGTCGCTGCTTAATGTCTTTTGCAAGCAGACGCGTGTTTGGATATTCCCAGGAATAGGCTTCCAGCAGCAGCGTCTTGAGCACGGCTTTATAAGGAGAATCGATACTCTTATAGAGCTGCCACAGGCTGGCTCCAAAATATTCTTCCGCGGAAAGAGAGCTTAAACCACCGAGATCCAGCCATTCGTTTGGCGTGAGCACACCCTGCGAGTAGAGGCTCATTACGTAATCGTCGTAATGATCTTCTTCGTCGCCAGGAACCATACTCCACAGAATACGTTTCCCGGCCAGGCGCACAGCAGTGCGGTAGAACTCGTCGAGCAACAAGATGTGCTGTGTTGAACCACAGTCTTCACCGCCCAGGCTGCCACTTTCGTTGTGGCGGAAGCGGTTTTCGTCAATCAGGAAGAAGCTGACTTCAACACCTAAAGAGGCGGCCCAGCTTTCCAGCACGCTGCATTTACGTTGCAGCAACTGGCGCTCGTCATTATCGAGCCATGACTGGTGACAAACCCAAATATCCAGGTCGGATGAACAACTCTGCCCAACGGACGATGTGCTGCCCATGGTATAGAGGCCCGTGATAGGCAATTCACCAGATTCTGTTTTCTGCGGCGGCATGCCGCGCATCAATTCGAGTTCGTTGAGGTAGTGGCGTTGGGTTTCATCAGGCGTGTAGATGCAAATGCCATGTGGAACGTTACCCTCAAGGTAACCTGGCATCAGCGGGTGATGATAATGTAACAATGTTGGCAGAAGACTGTAGACCTGTTGAAAAGCAGGGCCCATTGCCGCAAGTGCGCGATCTACACGCAGTTGGTTAATGGCATCCAGTCTCTGTTTAAGAGTCTCAATATAGAGGTACAAGACATATCGCCTGATGGTTTCAGTATTACGAAAAAACCCGTTTCCCGGTTGTTGCCTCTATTATAAACGACAAGGCAAAGAATTGCTGGAAACGTGATCAATTTAACACCTTGCTGGTTGACCGTAAAGAAAGATGCGCTACGCGCCAACTTCCGCTCCGCCTACCGGCTTTATCTTCCATAATACGAAATATGTCCCTCTTTTCCGCAAACCCGTTGAAACTGACAGCCTTCCTTGAAGAGTGGTAGGATGGTCAGGGACGATAATTACGGTAACTAGCAATGTTAGACAATGTATTAAGAATTGCCACTCGCCAAAGTCCATTAGCACTCTGGCAAGCACATTATGTCAAACAACGCCTGGAAGCGTGCCATCCCCAGCTCACGGTTGAACTGGTGCCTATGGTTACGCGTGGCGACATCATTCTTGATACACCGCTGGCGAAAGTCGGTGGCAAGGGATTGTTTGTCAAAGAGTTAGAACTTGCACTCCTTGAAGGCCGTGCGGATATCGCCGTACATTCCATGAAAGATGTGCCAGTCGAGTTTCCTGAAGGCTTAGGGTTAGTGACGATTTGCGAACGTGACGATCCGCGTGACGCTTTTGTCTCCAATCATTTCGACAGCCTGGACACACTCCCGGCAGGCAGCGTAGTAGGCACTTCCAGCCTCCGCCGCCAATGCCAGATCGCCGAGCGCCGCCCGGACCTTGTCATTCGTTCTTTGCGCGGCAATGTCGGTACCCGCCTGGGTAAACTCGATAACGGTGACTACGACGCAATTATTCTGGCGGTCGCCGGGCTGAACCGTCTTGGTTTGCAATCACGTATCCGCTACGCATTGCCCGCAGAAGTCTCTTTGCCTGCGGTAGGCCAGGGCGCGGTGGGAATCGAATGCCGTCTTGATGATGAACACACACAAGCGCTGCTCGCGTCACTTAATCATGAAGAGACTGCGATTCGCGTTCGTGCGGAGCGCGCCATGAACATGCGCCTTGAGGGCGGATGCCAGGTGCCGATTGGCAGTTATGCCGAGCTTAATAATGGTGAGTTATGGTTGCGGGCATTAGTGGGCGCACCTGATGGCTCGATTCTGGTGCGTGGCGAACGCCGCGGTAAGCCAGAAGATGCCGAAGTTATGGGCGTTTCGCTTGCGGAGGAGCTTCTCGATAAAGGCGCGCGTGAGATTCTTGCCGCCGTTTATGACGGAGATGCTCCGGCATGACAATACTTGTCACCCGCCCTTCCCCCGCTGGGGACGAGTTAGTGAGCAGACTGCGCACACTGGGGCAGGTGGCGTATAGCTTCCCACTTATCGAGTTTTCCCCCGGCCGGCAGTTGGACAAACTGCCTGCCATTCTGGCGAGCCTGAACGAAGGCGACCTGGTGTTCGTATTATCGCAGCACGTCATAAATTATGCCCACCCGCAATTACGCCAAAACGGCATCTCCTGGCCTTCACATCTTGCCTGGTTTGCCATTGGGCGTACGACTGCCTTAGCGTTTCACACGGTTAGCCATTTGCCGATTCGTTATCCGCAAGACAGGGAAACAACGGAAGTCTTGCTACAATTACCTGAATTACAGAATGTTGCCGGGAAACGGGCACTCATTTTACGCGGGAATGGGGGTCGTGAACTGTTAGGCGAAACGCTGGCAGAACGCGGCGCAGAAGTGACTTTCTGCGAATGCTACCAAAGAAGTGCCAGAATTTATGACGGAACGGAAGAAGCCTTTCGCTGGCGCGAACGTGGGGTTTCAACGCTGGTCGTGACAAGCGGTGAAATGCTACAACAACTTTATGCGCTCATTCCGGAATGGTATCGAAAAAACTGGTTACTACACTGCCGACTGTTAGTTGTCAGTGAGCGTTTGGCAGACCTTGCCCGGGATTTGGGCTGGCAAGATATTCGGGTCGCCGATAACGCAGACAATGACGCGCTGCTTCGCGCGTTACAATAAATCAACCCCCAAAATAATTCGAGTTGCACCAACGCAGCTTGAAGAATGAAGGGTATACAATATGGGACGCCACAATGACGGAACAACAGAATAACTCCGCCATGGTTGAAGAGACCACACCTGCGGTAGAAAGCGCTCCGCTTTCAGAACAGCCACCACAAAAAAATCGTAGTGGTATTGCCGGAATTGCGTTGGGTGCGATCGCCATTGCTATTGCCCTTGCGTTAGGTGGCGGTCTTTACAGTTATGGTAAGCATCAGGCAGCGGCGCAAAATGCCAACACCGATGCATTGGCAACGCAGCTCACCGCTTTACAAAAGCAACAAGAACAGCAGCAAGCTTCTCTGGAAACTACCATCAAGCAGCAGGCAACTGCACTCCAGGAGTCGGATCGCCAGCAGGCAAATCTGGCGCGCGAGCTTGACGAAGTTCAGCAAAAAGTGGCCACTATTTCCGGCAGCGATGCAAAAACCTGGTTGTTAGCACAATCCGATTTCCTGGTGAAACTGGCCGGACGGAAATTGTGGAGCGATCAGGATGTCACGACCGCCGCCGCATTGCTGAAGAGTGCTGATGCCAGCCTGGCCGATATGAACGATCCGAGCCTGATTGCCGTGCGTCGTGCGCTGACAGACGATATTTCCGCACTCTCCGCGATTACTCAGGTTGATTACGACGGGATTATCCTCAAGCTCAATCAGCTTTCTAACCAGGTCGATAATCTGCGTCTGGCAGACAACAATACCGACGACACGCCTATGGATTCCGACGGTAGCGAGCTTTCTTCTACAGTGACGGAATGGCGTCAAAATCTAACTAAAAGCTGGCACAACTTTATGGATAGTTTCATTACTATTCGCCGCCGCGATGAAACTGCCGTTCCGCTTCTGGCACCAAACCAGGATGTTTACCTGCGTGAAAATATCCGCTCGCGTTTGTTAGTTGCAGCACAAGCGGTTCCTCGCCACCAGGACGAAACGTATAAGCAGTCGCTGGAGAATGTTTCCACATGGGTTCGTGCTTATTACGACACCAACGACAGCGTGACAAAATCCTTCCTTGATGAGCTGGATTCTCTCAGCCAGCAAAGCATCAACATGGATGTACCGCAAACGCTGGAAAGCCAGCCTCTACTGGAAAAGCTGATGCAGACCCGGGTGCGTAATTTGCTTGCCCAACCTGCAGCGAGCGCAACCGCTCCTGCTGAACAACCTGCCGCGCCTGAACAAGCGCCTGCACCAACTCAGGGAGAATAAGCATGATTAAAGTCTTATTACTCTTCCTACTGTTGATCGCCGGGATCGTCCTTGGACCAATGCTGGCCGGACATCAGGGTTATGTGTTGATTCAGACCGATAATTACAACGTGGAAACCAGCGTCACTGGCCTGGTGATCATCCTGATCCTGACAATGGTAGTGCTGTTTGCTATTGAATGGATACTGCGCCGTGTTTTCCGCACCGGGGCTCGTACCCGTGGCTGGTTTGTTGGGCGTAAAAGCAGTCGCGCGCGCAAGCAAACCAAAGCGGCATTACTGAAACTGGCTGAAGGTGATTATCAGCAAGTTGAGAAGCTGATGCTGAAAAATGCCGATCATGCCGAACAGCCAGTCGTAAACTATTTACTGGCAGCAGAAGCCGCACAACAGCGTGGCGATGAAATTCGTGCCAATCAGCATCTGGAACGCGCAGCCGAACTGGCAGACAGCGACCAACTCCCGGTAGAAATTACCCGTGTGCGTCTGCAACTGGCGCGTAACGAAAACCATGCTGCCCGCCATGGCGTTGATAAGTTACTGGAGACGGCACCACGTCACCCTGAAGTGCTACGTCTTGCGGAAATGGCATATGTCCGCACTGGTGCATGGGGATCGCTGCTCGACATTTTACCCGCAATGGACAAAGTACAGGTTGGCGATGAAGTCCACCGCACCGCATTGCAACAACAGGCCTGGATTGGCTTGATGGATCAAGCAATGGCGGATCAGGGTAACGATGGGCTGAAGGCCTGGTGGAAAAATCAAAGCCGTAAGACACGCCATGAAACCGTGCTACAGGTCGCGATGGCGGAGCATCTTATTGAGTGTGACGATCATGATGCGGCACAGGAAATCATTCTTGATGGCCTGAAACGCCAGTACGACGAGCGTTTGATATTACTGATGCCACGTCTGAAATCAGGCAACCCGGAGCAACTTGAAAAAGCCCTTCGCCAGCAGATCAAGACACAAGGCGATCGTCCATTGCTTAATAGCACACTCGGTCAGTTACTGATGAAACACGGCGAATGGCAACAAGCGAGCGATGCTTTCCGTGAAGCACTCAAACAGCGTCCTGATGCCTTTGATTATGCATGGTTGGCTGATTGCCTGGATCGTCTGCATAACCCAGAAGAGGCGGCCTTGATGCGCCGTGATGGCCTGCTGTTAACCCTGCAAAACAACCCCAATTCATAACACCCCAAGGGCGATAACTGTCGCCCTTCCCCATTTTCTTCATGCAAAAAAAAACACCTGCCAATTGGCAGGTGTCAAAACAGGTCTTTAAGACAACTAAGTGGTGCTTCACTCAACGTTATGTCCATGGTGTTGGATGAGGTCTGAAAGACGACATCTGTCGGTGGACGATAAGCACCGTAATCGGCTCTGCGTCATTCCTTGGTTTATGAAGCCGAAGCAAACATAAGAAGTGGAATGAGCATCTACAGATATATTATTGCACGATGCATGCCAGGTTTGAATTCATAATTACCCTTAGCCTGGAATCATTTTATATTCATGATGTTACCTCAGATGCCTTAAGCAATAGATGGGCTATTTTTGTACCAGGGTAGTGCTGCGATAGTGTCTCTTTTTAGAGACACTTAAATTGAAGTTTGTAATTATTATTTTTTATCAATGAGTTAAGAGTCACCAAACAGCGACAATAAAAATCGCGATGTCGTGATTTTGAGACGAAGGTTTGCGATTGGCGGTTTTGTCGGCCTCGCTGAACTAATCCGATCGACGAAACGGTAAACTACAGACGTAAAAAAGCCCAACCTTGCGGTTGGGCTTTCTTGAAATAGGTCGGCGAGAAAGGATTATTCCCCTACGGGCCGTTGCTAAAGCAACGTTGTCTCGCTTCGCTCGGCTCAAACCTCCTTCGGAGGTTCTCATCCTCATAAACTCCAGACGTAAAAAAACCCAATCTTTCGATTGGGTTTTCTTGAAATTGGTCGGCGAGAGAGGATTCGAACCTCCGACCCACTGGTCCCAAACCAGTTGCGCTACCAAGCTGCGCTACTCGCCGAAATACTGCTTTTACTTCGTACTGCTTAACTTAGAGATGGTGCGAAGAGAGGGACTTGAACCCTCACGTCCGTAAGAACACTAACACCTGAAGCTAGCGCGTCTACCAATTCCGCCACCTTCGCAATATCACTAAATTAAATGGGGTGGCTAATGGGACTCGAACCCACGACAACTGGAATCACAATCCAGGGCTCTACCAACTGAGCTATAGCCACCACTGTAAGTCTTTTCGCGCGGTCCACCTTCTTAACAAGAAGTACCGCCGCAGCTCTGGCCCCATTCAATCAATGGTGCGCCCGACAGGATTCGAACCTGAGACCTCTGCCTCCGGAGGGCAGCGCTCTATCCAGCTGAGCTACGGGCGCATAGCGCCGTTGCGGGGTCGGATATTACGGGCTTCATGGTCAGCTGTCTAGTGCTTATTTAAATAAAATGCGCATTTGGTTACGCTTTGCACATTCTGATGATTATCCAGCCAAATTCAGCCGTAATACTCACTTTAACGCGATACCTGGCTGCGTTTTATAGGCGGCCGGTGTAATGCCAGGCCAGATAACGCAGCAACTTTATTTGCCGTGTGATGCGGCTCGGTTGCGACAATAAGCGATACAACCACTCAAGACCCAGATTCTGCCAAACTTTTGGTGCGCGTTTCACATGCCCGGTAAAGACATCGTATGTTCCACCCACTCCCATATACAGAGCATCAGGGTAAACCTTGCGGCAATCGCGCATAAAGATTTCCTGCCGCGGCGATCCCATCGCTACAGTGACAATAGCGGCACCGCTTTCCCGAATACGCTCAAACAGAGCCTGCTGTTGCTCGGCTTTGAAGTATCCATCCTGGCTACCAACAATATTAACGTTCCACTGCTTACGCAGTTTGGCTTCGGTTTGCGCCAGTATTTCAGGTTTTCCACCGATCAGGAAAACGGGAGTGCCTTCTCCGCCTGCCCGTTGCATTAATGCCTCCCAGAGGTCGGCTCCCGGAACGCGAGACACAGCAGCACCTGGAAACTTTTTGCGAATCGAGCGCACCACACTAATACCGTCAGCGTATTTGTATTCTGCGTTATCGATTAACACTCTCACTTGCTGGTCACGTTCTGCGGAAAGGATTTTCTCCGCATTAATCGCTACCAGCGTACCGCTACGCAGCGAGCCTCCTGCGTAGAGATAATCCAATGCATGCTGCATATCGCGCCAACCCAGTAGGCTCAAGCCACGAATCGTATAAGAAGGGGCAGTCGTGAGTTCTGTCATGATATTCCCTGCGATACATTTTGAGAGCCAGAAACAACTGGCGGTGAACGGCGTAGGCGTTGATGTATCAGCCCTGCACTATCAAATAGCCAGTAAAGCAGCTTCGCGAACAGCAAACAGACACCAAAGATAACCATGAAAAACACCACGCGGGAGACAAAAGAGTCCAATCCCTCACGCGCCAATACAATCATGTTAAAAATCGCTCCAAAGCAGAAACTATGCAAAATGGCGGCTTTGTACTTGTTGGTTTCACGATTACCCAGGTCATACAACCAGTCGAACCATTTAATAATCAGCCCGACTACAACTGCGCCTAATGGGATAAACCACACGCCCCCCATAACCACCAGTGAACCGATTAAGGTCGGTGAAATTGCCAGGCCAGAGTGGTTGTTAAGAACTTCCCAAGTAAAGTAGTTCGCACTATTCAGGACAATCCCCGGACGGCCAGGCCATAACCAGGTAGGAATAAAGACATAGAAATCACGTATGATTGGTGCCAGACCCTGGAACTCAATTTTGTCGTAATTCTGCAGCAGTAATCCCAAATTTTCCCACGGCGAAAAGGTATCGCGAGTCAGGTACAAGAAGGTGTAAAACGCTTCCTCCCCATTGACGTTTAGCCCATATCGCTTCAATGCCAGCCAGAACATACCGACGATGCCAAATACACCCGCCGCCGCCAGCATCCACAGCGAGATCCAGCCGCGAATAATACCGATGAACAAAAAGATGGCGAACGCGATGATAATATTGGCTCGAGTCCCACCAACAATCATGTAAGTCAGTAGACCAAACGCCACGGTGCTCACCAGGAAAAACATCCAGGCTCGACCATCTTGCTTAAGAAAATAGACAACCAGCATCGCAGGGATGAAAAAGTAGAAGAAACGTTTTAACGCGACACCAGATACTTCGCTGGAGAAGATCTGACTATATGAATGCAACTTAAACAGTAAGAAACCGTTGTGCATAAAGAAGATGCCGACACTCACCAACGCCACCACCATCAGCATGACCCACGTCAGATGAGTTTCAACACGGTTCATAGTAAACAACTGACGCCGAACCTTTGTAGTTCGTTTCTCCCGCAGCCGGGTTTTGTAGGCGACATAGTAAATACCATAGAAACAGACGGCAGCGAGTTGCGCTTGCAGAAGCACATCTGCCGGTACAACCGAGACCCCAAAACGAAATACCAGCGTACAGGTGAAGGGGAAGCCAAAGAAAAACGTCAGCAGAAATAGTAATGAGAAGAACACATTAAAATTGAAACGCACCCGGCGGAATTCCTGGTACGTTAAAATACCAATGAACATCACTGATAAAAACCAGACCGCAAATAAACCGCCAAACTCCAGCAAACTCATGCGGCTTCTCCTGATGCTACGTCCAGCGCCCGCTTCCAACCGTCGATATAATTAGGGTTAAAGAAAGCAATCTGTTGCTTATCCAGTAAGCGTAGTTGACGCTGCGCTTCCCGAACGATCTGCTCGTTTAGCGTATCGCCGGCAAACAGCACGGGAATATGCTGTTCAGTCATATCCTGCCAGAACGGATTTTTACGGCTCAGCACGCAAGGAATACCCGCCTGAATCAGCAAGCAAAGCGTGCCAATACCTTGCTGGCGGTCGAAAATGAAATAGCCCAGTGAGCACTGACGCAAAAGAGCCAGATAATCATCAAAGGCCAAGCTTTCCTTCAGGATATGGAGATTTTCTTTACTAAATAGCGCGCGTCCAGCCTGCTGAACTTCATTGATATAAGCGTCATTGTTTGTTGGATAGCCCATCGGTACTACCACGCGTACCGAGTCACCAAACTGTGCATGAATCGCTTTTAATGCTGCAATATGTTGGTTGCTATGATCGCCGGAGTTACCTACCAGAAACGTCATTTTGCCAACTTTCTCTTCACTGTTGGCCAGAGTATTTAGAGATGGGTCCATACGCGTCGGAAAGTAAATTAACTCACCTGGAACCTGTGGGTGGCGCTCATGGAAATAATTCAGGTCACCTCGTGTAGCAAACACTCTCCCCACTCGCCCCTGCGCAATGCGGCGCAACAAATAAAACGCCCGAAACTTGAAGCTTTTTGAGGCCTCATAAAGGTCAGCGCCCCAAATGTGCCAGTTCATCTGAGCCGGTTTCAAGCCGCCAGTTAGCAACGCAATCCACAGTGAGCTATTAAACTGGCCATGGAAGAAAAAGCGTTGCTGGCGATTAGCACGAGCTGCTGCTACAACGGCCTGCGCCAACGCTTTTTTCGTTGGATAGAGTGTCACGGCAAGCGCCGGAAAAGAGGACAAAATTGAGTCGTCCTTCGAAACCACCATAAACTGGCGCGCATGCGGATTTGAGGCAGCCAGAGCATCATTGAAGAAGCGCAGCACCGTTTGGTTATGATGCGGGATATCCGATCCCAAAACGTGAATCAGTGTTGTCATGCTCGTCTACGATAAATGAGGAAAACGCTGCAACAGAGCGTGAAATAAATAATATACGTTGCCATATAAGCCTGAGCAGCCCCTAAAGCACCGTGCGCAGGTATAAGCCAATGTGAAAAACCAGTCAACAACGCAAACTGGCTGATTTCAGTCAAAACATAGAAGCGTAGTGATGCTTTCGCTATCACCAGATAACCAAACACATATGAGCCGACTTTCAGCACATCGCCTACCAACTGCCAGGCGAAGAGATCGCGCATCGCAATAAATTTATGCGAGAAAAGCAGCCAAATCGCGAAGTCGCGTAACAGCCAGACGGTGAAACTTGCCAGAGCAACCGCGGGCAGAACGAACTTCAGGGAGCGAACAATCTCACGGCTGATGTCATGTTTGCTGGTTAAGCGCGAAAGCGTTGGCAAAAGATAAACGCTAAACGAGGCAGTGATGAATTGCAGATAAGCATCGGAAATGCTGCTCACCCCTTGCCAAATACCGACATCATCCCAGCTATAGTGGGCCGCCAGCAAATTTCGCATCATCACGTAAGCCACTGGCAGTGTCACCGACGTGATTAGCGCCATGATGGTGAATTTGCCAAGGCTGCTGGCATACACTTTATCCCACTGCGGTTTCAGGTAACTAAGCGGCACATGTTCGCGGCGAACCAGCATAACTCCCGCAGGAATGATCACCAGTGCAGGCACTAATGCCAGACCCAACAACGCGCCTTGATAGCCGCCGAGGCGATAGCAGAGGTAATAGGCAATCACGCCAATGATACTGCCACCAATCAGTGCCAGCGCATTACCGGCAGCATCACGAAACCCTTTCATGATGGCTAAAGACAAGTTTGCCCAGGCGATGCCCATCTGCACTAACGCCACCAGGCGTACTAATCCCTGGTAATTTTCATGCCCGAACAGGCCCAGACTGATTGGCTTCGCGGCAACAACAAAGATGATCGCCAATAGCGTTGAGAAGCCCAATACCATGGCCGATGAAGTACCGATGACTTTGCGTAACTGCTCGGGCTGATCGTGATACTGCGCGACGTATTTGGTCACGCCGTTGAAGATTCCCGCCCCGGCAAGTACGCCTAATACGGTAACCATCTGGCGGAAGTTTCCCGCCTGCCCGACTCCGCTCGGCCCGTATGCCACCGCAAGCAACTTCACCACCAGCAAACCGGCAGCAATTTTTACCAGTGTGGACCCGGCGGTCCACACTGAGGCTTTAGCGAGCGACATATCAGGAGAAGAAGCTTAACAACGTATTAATGACAGTACGTTGGTTCGCAGGAGATAAGTTATAGAACAGCGGCAAGCGCAGCAGGCGCTCACTTTCTTGAGTAGTGAAACGATCTTCGCCATAGAAGTAACCAAACTTCTCACCAGCTGGGCAGCCATGCAGTGGGATGTAGTGGAACACTGCCAGAATTTCTGCCTCTTTCAAATACGCAATCAGAGCGCTGCGGTCTTCAATATCACGCAATTTGATATAAAACATATGCGCATTCTGCACACAGTCTTTTGGAACCGATGGCAGTTCGATACGCCCGGCTTTTGCCAACGGAGCCAGGGCATCATGATAGGTATGCCACAGCTTCAGACGCTGCTGGTTAATCTTTTCTGCCGCTTCCAACTGCGCCCAGAGATAAGCAGCCTGGAGATCAGCCATCAAGTAACTTGAACCGATATCACGCCAGGTATATTTGTCCACCTGACCACGGAAGAACTGGCTACGATTGGTACCTTTCTCACGAATGATTTCTGCACGCTCAATCAACGACGGATCGTTAATCAGGGTCGCGCCACCTTCACCACCTGCCGTGTAGTTTTTGGTTTCATGGAAGCTGAAGCAACCGATATGACCAATTGAACCCAGTGCGCGGCCTTTGTAGGTCGACATCACGCCTTGTGCGGCATCTTCAACCACAAACAGATTATGTTTGTCCGCAATGGCCATGATGGTGTCCATTTCGCAGGCTACACCGGCGTAGTGAACGGGCACAATCACGCGAGTTTTCTCAGTAATTGCCGCTTCAATCAGCTTTTCATCAATATTCATGGTGTCCGGGCGCACATCGACAAAGACGATTTTTGCACCACGCAACACAAAGGCGTTGGCAGTAGAAACAAAGGTATAACTCGGCATAATCACTTCATCGCCGGGCTCAATATTCAACAGTAACGCGGCCATTTCCAGCGATGCAGTACAGGAAGGGGTGAGCAGTACTTTTTTGCTGCCGAAACGATGCTCCATCCATTGCTGGCAACGACGGGTGAAACCGCCATCACCACAGAGCTTGCCGCTACCCATCGCAGCCTGCATGTATTCGATTTCCGTACCTACTACTGGAGGAGCATTAAATGGGATCATTTTTTCACCTGTATAACCAGAAGGCGGTGCTATCAATATTGGCACCGCTTTGAATATAACGTCGCAGGGCTGCGGTATTACTGGTTTGCGTTGCCACGCGCAGCGTTTCTACTCCGCGTTGCTGGCACCAAAAACGCGCGGCATCCATTAACGGACCACCCACGCCTCGTCCTGCCAGCAAACCAATACGCGCCTCGCTCTCATTAAGTTGGCGCATGCTCACAAAGCCCTGAATCGCGCCACTGTTCTTCAACAACAGACATTCATGGTCAAAGGTGCCTAGCACAGCGTTTTCAACCCATTGTGCGTAAAAACGGCCGCTGTCAGCAGGTTGATACCAGGGTGCACGAAACCGACTTTGTGTGAAAATTCTTGCCGCTAAATCCCGCAATACAGGAATGTCAGCGCTTGTGGCTAACTCGACAGAAGGTGCTGCATTTTGTATGCCAGGCTGCAGAGCAAGATCGATTTCCCCTTCAACCAGCTGAAAACCAAGCTGCTGTAAACCATCAAGCCAATCGGTCCGCTGAGCAGGGATTTTCGCCTGCACGCGGGAATACGCATCAAGGCTTTGCGGGGTAAGCAAGGAGGCTGCATCGTCAAAACGAACGATAGCGCTGTTCACCGCAAAGAACTGATTCTCCCAGTTAAGAGATTCAATTCTTGCGTGAACAGGAACAGAGCAAGTCGTCATTGGCTTCACCAACCTCGGGCAGAACCTAGCGCCAGACCCCTTTGGTATCAACAATCCAGCTTTGCTGAACCTGCGAACCAGGAATGGCTTTGAATGCCTGGTGATCAACCAGCATCACCAACACATCAGCCTGTTGAAGAGCGTCATCAATAGAGGCTAATTCACAACTACCGATCAGTTTTTTCGGCAACTGGTGAATGTTTGGCTCAACAGCCAGCGTTTTACCATTATGCCAGGTGCTGAGAAGCTCAGCGATTTCCATGGCTGGGCTTTCACGCAGGTCATCAATATTCGGTTTAAACGCAAGGCCAAAGCAGGCAATGGTAATTTCACTGGCGCGCTTGCCGGTTTCAGCAAGGCAATCAGCGACAGCAGCTTTCACCTGGTTTACTACCCAGTGTGGTTTGCCATCGTTGACTTCACGCGCAGTGCGAATCAGCTGTGCTTGCTCAGGGTTTTGAGCAACGATAAACCATGGATCAACTGCAATACAGTGACCACCCACTCCCGGGCCCGGCTGCAGAATATTGACTCGCGGATGGCGATTAGCCAGACGAATCAATTCCCATACGTTGATCTCTTGAGCCGCACAAATCAGCGATAGCTCGTTGGCGAATGCGATATTCACATCACGGAAGCTATTCTCGGTTAGTTTGCACATTTCAGCAGTGCGGGAATTCGTCACCACGCACTCGCCTTCAAGGAAGATTTTGTAGAGTTCGCTGGCACGAGCAGAGCAAACTGGGGTCATACCGCCAATTACGCGATCGTTTTTGATAAGCTCAACCATCACCTGGCCTGGCAGTACACGCTCAGGGCAATAGGCAACATTGATATCTGCCGCTTCACCAGCCTGGTGAGGGAAAGTCAGGTCAGGACGCAGATCCGCTAACCAACCCGCCATTTGCTCGGTGGAGCCGACAGGGGAAGTTGATTCCAGAATCACAAGAGCGCCTTTTTTTAGCACAGGCGCGATGGACTCTGCAGCTGCTTTAACAAAAACCATGTCAGGTTCATGATCGCCTTTAAAAGGCGTTGGCACTGCAATCAAATAAGCATCTGCCTCAACCGGCTGTGTACTGGCGCGTAAGAAACCACCCTCTACAGCCGTTTTAACCACCTTATCCAGGTCTGGTTCAACAATATGAATAGAACCACGATTAATGGTATCTACAGCATGTTGGTTAATATCGATACCGACAACGTTTCGCTGTTTTGAAGCAAATGCAGCCGCAGTTGGTAAACCGATATAACCAAGACCAATCACAGAGATGGTTGCAAAACTCATTGTTGTGTCACCTGATTCTTTTTCAATGCAGCCAAAATTTGCTCACAAGCCTTGCCATCACCATAAGGATTATGCGCCCGACTCATAACTTGATATTCATCTTCGTCTTTCAACAACCGCGTAACCTGGCGAACAATTTCTTGTGTATCCGTACCGACCAGACGAACGGTGCCTGCATCAACAGCTTCAGGACGCTCAGTGGTATCACGCATAACCAGCACCGGTTTACCCAGTGACGGTGCTTCTTCCTGAATGCCACCTGAGTCAGTAAGAATCAGGTACGCATGGTTCATCAAATAGACAAATGGCAAATATTCTTGTGGGTCAATCAGCACCACATTTTTGACATCGCCAAGAATGCGCGTCACAGGCTCGCTGACATTCGGGTTCAGGTGCACAGGGTAAACAATCTGGACGTCACTGTTTTCTTTGGCAATCTGCGCCAGTGCGTGGCAAATGCGCTCAAAACCATCACCAAAGCTTTCACGACGGTGGCCAGTGACCAAAATCAGCTTTTTGCTGCTATCCAGGAACGGATAACACTGCGCCAGAGAGCTATGCAAAGCATCATCCGCAAGTACACGATCGCGAACAGAAATCAGCGCATCAATCACAGTGTTACCGGTGACGAAAATCTTATTGTCGCTGATATTTTCGCGTAATAAGTTTTGTCGAGAATTCTCAGTCGGGGCGAAGTGATACATAGCCAGGTGCCCGGTCAGAGTTCTGTTCGCCTCTTCCGGCCACGGAGAATACAGATCACCAGTGCGCAAACCTGCTTCAACATGTCCTACAGGAATCCGCTGATAAAATGCGGCAAGACTAGTGGCAACTGTAGTTGTAGTATCACCATGAACCAGAACAACATCGGGCTTGAATGACTCAAGTATCGGTTTCAATCCTTCGAGAATGCGACAGGTAATTTCCGTAAGCCCCTGCCCCGGTTTCATGATGTTTAAATCATAATCCGTCTCGATAGAAAATAAATTCAGCACCTGATCCAACATCTCGCGATGCTGCGCGGTCACGCATACTCTTGCGTCAAAAAACGCGTCTTTTGCCAACGCATCAACCAGAGGAGCCATTTTGATAGCTTCCGGGCGCGTGCCAAAAACAGTTAACACTTTCACAGCAATTCTCTTTTGTTAAAAAAGGTGAAGGCCGTCCATCGAGCCTTCACCGGGTAAGGGCGTTACAAATATTTTGGACGGCGAGCTAATGCCACACCCGCGCCAATCAGGGCCCCAACCATACCCCACATAATCATCAAGAATGCCCGGCGTGGACTATCACGCTTCACAGGTTCCTCAGGGGTACGTAAATAGCGATATGTCTGGAAGCGTGCGTCAAGCGTTGGCCCAACGTTCAAAGTCGCCAGCATGGCTCGATTCTGGTCGTAGTCGATGCTGTAACTCGGACCAACAGCTTGCAGGCTTTCAAGACGAGCTTGCAGCATAGGGCGTCCTAACATGAACATTTCAGAATCAGGCAACTCGTCGGCGGGAACTTCTGTTTCACTCTTTGCAATATTTTGCTGCTGCGCAATCTTCAGCGCTTGTTCCACACTGTGCACTTTGCGGTCGAAAATTGACTGAGCCACCGCTTCCTGGCGCTTAACTTGTGCTTTCATCTGGATTGTACGAGCAGCCCAGGCGCCCGTCAGTTCTTCGTTAAGATGACTCGCAGCACGCTGGCTGGCAAAAGCGACGTACTGGCGCAGCAAGTTATTCGCATCAGCAGCTGTTTCTGCAATGAGTTTCACGCTATCGCTGATATTGCGTGTGGAATCGCCAGCTGAAAATTGAATATTATCAATTAGTTCATCTAGCAGCGCGGCATCAATTTTACTGTTGCCAACCTGACGCTGTTTGTAATAGTCGGTCTGAAGCCAAAAATCACGACGAGTATCATATGCAGATAACTGCATGATGAACTCTTTATAGGCTTCATCCATCACCGAAGGCTGATCGACGGAAACCATATTAGCTTTTGCATCAAGATTGCGCAGGAATTGCTGTTGCGAATAATACCCACCCATCATGTTAACTGTTGGGCGATCGGTTATCGCGTTAGCACTCCACTCCTGCTTGGCAAAGAAAGTGTAGATAAATGCAATGGCCGCAAATAACACTGCCAGACCAACAATCCACAGCTTTCCTTGCCACAGTGTCCGGAATAAACCACGAATGTCCAACTCGTTGTCCACCATTCCCGGATTACTTCCTGGCACGTTTTGTTTCATCACTTCCCCGACTACTTTCAGAATTAAGAAATACTGCTGGTATTTCTACGTTGCCGACGCTTATGACGTCTTATAAAACGAGCAACTTTCCAGGCTCGTTTGATACAGTAATCATAGAGAACAAATGCAAGCAAGAATAATGCCAACATGACCCATTCTGGAATGAAATGCATGTATTCAGCCGCTACGCCAATTGACGCAAGCAGAGCTGCTGCTGCTGTGATGAGTACGAATGCCTGCCGAGAAGTAAAACCGGCTCGCATAATCAGATGGTGAATATGCTGGCGATCTGGTGAGAATGGACTCATACCCTTGCGTAGTCGACGATACATGATGGCAATCATGTCCATCAATGGAATGGCAATAATCCATAATGCGGTGACAGGACTAATAGGATGAGTTTTGCCCTGCGTAGTTTCAAGCAAGATCCAGATGACGGTAAAACCAATAAGAGTACTCCCCGCATCGCCCATAAAGACTTTATAGCGACGACCAAGTATCCCAAGGTTTAAAAGAATATAAGGCAGGATGGCAGCAATCATTGCGAAGCACCACATAGCCAAACTCAATTGCCCATCGAAATAAAGAATAATCCCCATTGCCGCAAAGGATACGCAAGAAAGCCCACCCAGCAGACCGTCGATACCGTCAACCATGTTGAAAGCATTTATTGCGGCCCAAACCGCAAATAAGGTTAAAAAATAACCGAACGGGCCGAGAACCATTTCCCACGAGCCAAAAATATAGCCGAGGCTGAGCAGGTACAATTTTCCGACCACCATCATCACAATGCCGATTAAAGCCTGAACCGAAGCCCTAATTTTTACACTGATATCAAAACGGTCATCCAGGGCGCCGACAAATACCAGCACTCCAGCACATATCAAATAAAGCCATGCATGCGGGATATAGTAGTTAGCAATCAGAAAAGTAAAACAGATCCCAGCATAAACCGAGATACCGCCGACCAAAGGAATGAGTCCTTGATGGCGTTTACGGAAGTTGGGTTTATCTACCAGACCGATTTTTTTTGCCGCTTTGCGCGCAAAAAAAAGAAAGATAGTGGTGAATAAAAAAATACAAACCAGGTCAGTTCCAGCGGTGATTAAATTCACAGTGCAAGCTCTCTGCAAAATAAAAGGTCAAGGACAACTTCTTTGAAGTCTACCCCGTCCAATGGTTATATACATCTAATCCTTGAACAACCTGGTTATTATTCAAACAACATCATCCAGCATTGCTGTAAATAACATAATGGCATTCCTTGCCACAATTATGTGCTTAGCTGCGATCATTACAGCTATATCGTATATACCAGAAATGAAAAACGCCACGTCTAAGCGTGGCGTTCCCCGAGTTTTTGTTACTTACGAGCGCTTCATCATATCAAAGAAGTCTTCGTTGGTTTTCGTCATCGCTAACTTGTTGATGAGGAATTCCATTGCATCAATCTCACCCATTGGGTGGATGATTTTACGCAGGATCCACATTTTCTGCAGTTCTTCCTGGGTAGTAAGCAACTCTTCTTTACGTGTACCTGAACGATTGTAGTCAATAGCAGGGAACACACGCTTCTCAGCGATTTTACGCGCCAGATGCAGTTCCATGTTGCCGGTACCTTTAAATTCTTCGTAGATAACTTCATCCATTTTAGAACCGGTATCAACCAACGCTGTAGCGATGATAGTCAGACTACCACCCTCTTCTACGTTACGTGCAGCACCGAAGAAGCGTTTTGGACGATGCAGGGCGTTAGCATCCACACCACCAGTCAATACTTTACCTGATGCAGGTACAACGGTGTTGTACGCACGGGCCAGACGAGTGATGGAGTCGAGAAGAATGATAACGTCCTTCTTATGCTCAACCAGACGTTTCGCTTTCTCGATAACCATTTCGGCAACCTGAACGTGGCGTGATGCTGGCTCATCAAAGGTAGAAGCAATCACTTCGCCTTTAACCAGACGCTGCATCTCGGTTACTTCTTCAGGACGTTCGTCGATCAGCAAAACCATCAGCACGCAGTCTGGGTGGTTATATGCAATGCTGGTTGCAATGTTTTGCAGCAGCATGGTTTTACCGGCTTTTGGCGGTGCCACAATCAGGCCACGCTGGCCGCGACCGATTGGCGATGCCAGATCCAGTACACGTGCAGTTAAGTCTTCGGTAGAACCGTTACCACGTTCCATGCGTAAACGAGAGTTAGCATGCAGCGGGGTTAAGTTTTCAAACAGGATTTTGCTACGCGCGTTTTCCGGCTTGTCGTAGTTGACTTCGTTAACTTTCAGCAGTGCAAAGTAACGCTCACCTTCTTTCGGCGGGCGAATCTTACCGGAGATGGTATCCCCTGTGCGGAGGTTGAAACGGCGGATTTGGCTGGGAGAAACGTAGATATCATCAGGACCGGCGAGGTAGGAGCTGTCTGCAGAGCGGAGGAAACCAAATCCGTCCTGCAATATCTCCAGTACACCGTCACCAAAGATATCTTCACCACTCTTCGCATGTTGCTTCAGGATGGAGAAAATAATGTCTTGCTTGCGCATACGGGCTTGGTTTTCCAGCCCCATATTTTCGCCGAGAGTAATCAGCTCAGAAACCGGCGTATTCTTTAATTCGGTAAGATTCATAATGGTGGGTTCTTAAACTCGGGGTAAATCTCGAACATGTATCGTGAATGGTATGGCAGGATCATCCATGCCTGTTTAATGGCCACCACCACATGTCTTATCGCTGCCTGGTCATAGGAAAAACGCAGAACTGAAACGACACGACGGAATGGGTGATACGCCCGAAATCGATTATGCGACCGTATGTTCACTGTAAAACAGCGTCTTAGTGAAGAGAAACTGGAAGCATTGGGTATTACAAAGATTCAAACTACAAGACAAGTTCTAAATGCAGTAAAAGTAACTTAGCATGACTGACGCCGGGCGTCCAGCGGCTCACAAAAAATTGCGAACCACGCACGCACCGGCTGAGATTCCATTATGCCAGATTAGCGTCGAGGAACTCTTTTAACTGGCCTTTGGACAGCGCGCCAACTTTGGTCGCAGCCACTTCACCGTTCTTGAACAGCAACAGAGTTGGGATACCACGGATACCATATTTTGGTGCCGTGCCCGGGTTCTGATCGATGTTCAGTTTAGCAACGGTCAGATTGCCCTGATATTCATCAGCGATTTCATCAAGAATCGGGGCGATCATCTTGCATGGACCACACCACTCTGCCCAGAAATCAACCAGGATCAACCCATCAGCTTTTAGCACGTCCGTGTCGAAACTGTCGTCAGTCAGGTGAATAATTTTATCGCTCATGTTCTACTCCGCAGGATTATGTCTACCTTGTTGGTGTAGCATTAACCAACTTAAGGTTGACTTTATTTCACCGGATACGCTTTCGTAAAGCAATAGTTAGCTGATATTCTACCACACTATGAGCAAAACACATTTGACCGAACAGAAGTTTTCCGACTTCGCACTGCACCCTAAGGTGATTGAAGCCCTTGAAAATAAAGGGTTCCATAACTGCACCCCTATTCAGGCACTGGCACTACCGCTGACACTAGCGAATCGTGACGTTGCAGGGCAGGCGCAAACCGGTACTGGCAAAACGATGGCGTTTTTAACGTCAACGTTCCATTATTTACTCTCTCACCCGGTTCCAGAGAATCGCCAGGTGAACCAGCCGCGTGCCTTAATTATGGCGCCGACTCGTGAACTGGCAGTCCAAATTCACTCTGATGCAGAGCCACTAGCACAATCGACCGGCCTTAAACTCGGCCTGGCGTACGGTGGCGACGGCTACGATAAACAGCTTAAAGTGCTGGAAAGCGGTGTTGATATTCTTATCGGCACAACTGGTCGTTTGATTGATTATGCCAAGCAAAACCACATTAACTTAGGCGCAATTCAGGTTGTGGTGCTGGATGAAGCCGATCGCATGTACGATCTGGGCTTTATTAAAGATATTCGCTGGTTGTTCCGCCGTATGCCGCCAGTCACTCAACGCCTGAACATGCTGTTCTCCGCCACACTCTCTTACCGTGTGCGTGAACTGGCATTCGAGCAAATGAACAACGCGGAATACGTGGAAGTCGAGCCGGAGCAAAAAACCGGTCACCGCATTCAGGAAGAGCTGTTCTACCCTTCTAACGAAGAGAAAATGCGTTTGCTGCAGACCCTCATCGAAGAAGAGTGGCCAGATCGCGCCATCATCTTTGCCAACACCAAACACCGTTGTGAAGATATCTGGGGTCACCTTGCAGCCGATGGGCACCGTGTTGGTTTGCTGACCGGCGATGTTGCTCAGAAAAAACGTCTGCGCATTCTTGAAGAATTTACCCGTGGCGACCTCGATATTCTGGTTGCAACCGACGTTGCAGCGCGTGGCTTGCATATCCCGTTAGTGACACACGTTTTCAACTACGATCTTCCTGATGACTGCGAAGATTACGTTCACCGTATTGGCCGTACCGGTCGTGCTGGCGAAAGTGGTCATTCCATTAGCCTTGCGTGTGAAGATTATGCGTTGAACCTGTCTGCGATTGAGACTTACATTGGTCACTCAATTCCAGTCAGCAAATACAAAACTGAAGCACTGTTAAGCGAACTTCCTCCACCGAAGCGTCTGACTCGCGCCCGTCCGGGTAACGGTCCTCGCCGTAATGGTGGCGCTCCTCGCGGTAATCGCCGTCGCACAGGTTAAAAATTTATGCTCAGCTCCACCTCGCTGTATGCTGCAATAGATTTAGGCTCTAATAGCTTTCATATGTTGGTTGTACGTGAGGTGGCAGGGAGCATACAAACCCTTGCCCGGATTAAGCGAAAAGTACGCCTTGCTGCTGGTTTAAGCAGCGACAATACGCTTTCACGTGAAGCAATGGAGCGCGGGTGGCAATGCCTGCGCTTGTTCGCTGAACGTCTTCAAGATATTCCTCAAACCCAAATTCGCGTTGTCGCAACCGCGACACTCCGCCTTGCCACGAATGCCAGTGAATTCATCCAGCAGGCTGAAAAAATCCTCGGCTGCCCGGTGCAAATTATTCATGGTGAAGAAGAAGCACGTCTGATTTATCAGGGTGTTGCCCATACGACAGGCGGTGCCGATCAACGCTTAGTAGTTGATATCGGCGGTGCCAGCACAGAACTGGTTACCGGCTCGGGGGCGCAAACCACCGCACTCTTTAGCTTATCGATGGGTTGCGTGACCTGGCTTGAGCGTTTTTTCAGTGACCGAAATCTTGCCAAAGAAAACTTCGATACTGCCGAAAGCGCTGCAAAAGAGGTTCTCAGGCCAATTTGCGACCGGTTAAAACACCACGGTTGGAAAGTGTGTGTCGGTGCGTCAGGCACCGTGCAAGCACTGCAAGAAATCATGATGGCGCAAGGCATGGATGAACGCATTACGCTCGCAAAACTTCAACAACTGAAGCAACGAGCCATTCAATGCGGGCGTCTTGAAGAGCTGGAAATCGAAGGCTTAACGCTGGAAAGAGCGCTGGTTTTTCCAAGCGGGCTGGCAATTTTGATCGCTATCTTTGAAGAGTTATCAATAGAATGTATGACACTTGCAGGTGGCGCATTGCGCGAAGGCCTGGTTTACGGAATGCTTCATTTGACGGTGAATCAGGAAATCCGCAGCCGCACAGTGCGGAATATTCAGCGCCGTTTTATGGTTGATACCAGCCAGGCAGAACGTGTCCAACAGTTGGCTCAAGCTCTTGCAAACCAGGTCGCGGATGCATGGAATCTCACTCCACTCAGCATAGAAATGCTCAGCAGTGCAGCATTGCTGCATGAAATTGGCCTGAGTGTTGATTTCAAACAGGCGCCGCAACATGCCGCCTATCTGGTGAAGAATCTTGATCTTCCGGGATATACACCAGCGCAGAAAAAGCTGCTGGCAACGCTAATGTTGAACCAGACAAACCCAGTCGATCTCTCTTCTCTCCACCAGCAAAACGCCGTACCACCTCGTATTGCGGAACATCTCTGTCGCTTGTTACGTCTGGCTATTATCTTCGCCAGCCGCAGACGGGACGATATCTTGCCGCAAATTACTCTGAAAGTTGAGGGTGAAACCTTAAATCTCGAGCTTCCTGAAAAGTGGCTGGAATGCCACCCTCTAGGTGCTGAACTGCTGGAACAAGAAAGCCTGTGGCAAAGTTATGTCCACTGGCCTTTGATAATTAAATAACTCAGCTTTTACGCGCTTTTGCCAGCATTTCACGGATGTTGGCGACATTACTCTGCCCTTTCGTCATACGTTCTTCCGCCGATACCACTTTACGTTCAGTCTCCCACTGCAAATCATCTTGGGGTAATTCCAGCAAGAAACGACTCGGTTCCGGGCGGATCAGTTCACCATACTGACGTCGCTCTTTGCAAAGCGTGAAGGTTAGCTCTTTCTGTGCACGAGTAATCCCCACGTAAGCCAGGCGGCGCTCTTCATCAATATTATCTTCGTCGATGCTGCTCTGATGCGGCAGAATGCCCTCTTCCATCCCGACTAAAAATACGTACGGGAACTCCAACCCTTTCGAGGCATGAAGGGTCATTAATTGCACCTGGTCTGTGTCTTCATCACTCTCGCCACGTTCCATCATATCGCGCAGGGTAAAGCGTGTGACGACCTGAGTCAGCGTCATCGGCTCATCAATTTCTGAACCCTCAAGCATTTCCGTCATCCAGCTGAAAAGCAGGTTAACGTTCTTCATGCGCATTTCGGCGGCTTTCTGACTGGGGGAGGTTTCATACAGCCAGCTTTCGTAGTCGATGCCGTGAATCAAATCACGTACCGCTGCGATAGGTTCACGCTCAGCAAGCGTTGCCACATCGCGTAACCAATGAGTAAAACGCTGCAACGACTCAAGACCACGACCATTTAGCGTTTGGCTCAAACCCATATCAAAGCTTGCGCCAAATAAACCTTTATTACGCTGAGTTGCCCAGGTACCGAGTTTTTGCATCGTAACCGGACCAATTTCACGTTTCGGCGTATTCACAATCCGCATGAATGCGCTGTCGTCATCCGGGTTGGTCAGCACACGCAGATAGGCCAGCAGATCTTTGATTTCAGGACGTGAGAAGAATGAAGCTCCACCAGAAATACGATAAGGAATGCGGTTTTGCATCAACATTTTTTCAAACACGCGCGACTGGTGATTCCCGCGATAGAGAATGGCGTAATCTTTGTAGTTGGTCTTATTGATGAAGTGATGGGCAATAAGCTCGCCAGTTACGCGTTCGGCCTCATGATCTTCACTGTTCGCGGTCAGCACTTTTAATTCGGTGCCGTAACCCAGCTCCGAAAACAGCCGCTTTTCGAACACGTGAGGGTTATTGGCGATCAAAATGTTTGCCGCTTTCAGAATGCGCCCGGAAGAACGGTAATTCTGCTCAAGCTTAATGACCTGAAGCGCCGGGAAATCCTGGCTTAGCAAAACAAGGTTTTGTGGTCGTGCGCCACGCCAGGAGTAAATCGACTGGTCGTCATCGCCCACTACGGTAAACCTTGCTCGCGCGCCCACCAGCAGCTTCACCAGTTCGTACTGGCTGGTGTTGGTATCCTGGTATTCATCCACCAGCAAATAGCGGATGCGGTTTTGCCAACGCTCGCGCACTTCTTCATTGCGCTGTAAAAGCAGCGTTGGCAGCAAAATCAGATCGTCAAAATCCAGTACGTTGCACGATTTCAAATGCGTATCGTAAAGCTCATAACAGTGGGCAAAGATTCGGTCACGTTCACCTTTCGCCTGCGCTGCGGCCTGCGACGGGGTCAGCAGATCGTTTTTCCAGTTTGAGATCGTCGAGATCAATTGTTGCAATAACGTTTTATCGTCTTCGAGCAAACCCTCCGTCAGCTCTTTTAGCAACGCCATCTGGTCGGTGTCGTCAAACAGCGAGAAGTTAGACTTCATGCCGAGAGCGGCGAATTCACGTTTGATTATCTCAAGCCCTAACGTGTGGAACGTGGAGATCAGCAGACCGCGAGCTTCTTTGCGCCCCAGCGTTTGCGCCACACGCTCTTTCATCTCACGCGCTGCTTTGTTGGTAAAAGTCACGGCGGCGATATGGCGAGCCTGATAACCGCATTCGCGGATCAGATACGCCATTTTATTGGTGATAACACGCGTTTTGCCGGAACCAGCGCCCGCCAGGACCAGGCAGGGTCCTGTGACAAATTCGACGGCTTGTTGTTGGCCAGGGTTTAAACGCATGATGTATTGCTCAATCTTCGAACGGGGGAAGGATTGTAGCAGAAGTGGTGCAGATGGTGCAGCGGGCAGCCCAATCGAGCTGCCCGAAAAATCAGGAGGAGGCAGAAGCCAGAGGCGCATAGCCATTACGTTTTGCACGGGCGACCCAGCTACAGGAACCCATCACCGCAATTGCCGTCAGCAAAACATATTCAAGCGACATCGCGTAAACACCTTGAATGGCATAAATAACCACGCTTATCACGTCAATCACGACCCACAGCAGCCAGTTTTCCACATATTTACGGGTCATTAGCGCCATTGCCACTATCGAAAGCACCAGCATGGTTGAGTCCCAGAACGGCATCGCATCAGGTTGCAGCTCTGGCATCACTACGGAAATACCCACAGCCTGCAAGACGGAAATCATCATGTAGGTTAGCGCCGCAAACACCGGGTCGATAAATAACGTCATCAACAAAATTGCCACAATACAAATCGCACCCAGTACGGCGGTTTGCTGACGAGATAACCAACGAACCTTGAGCGTGGCCTCATTATTTTCGGTCTGCCGACTCCACGCGTACCATCCATAAATATTGGCGGCAAAGAAGAACACTTGCAGCAGCAAGCTGGCATAAAGCTGAATCTGAAAGAAGATAGCCGCAAACAGCGTGACGTTAATCAACCCAAACAAATAGTTGATGATTTTTTCCTTGCTGGCGAACCAGATACATAGCAAACCAAACAGTGTACCAATCGCTTCAATCCACGATAGTGCATAGCCACCTTCACCCAAAGGGATCGAGACCATCACATTGTTAATACTGAAAAAATCCATTATTCTTCTCCTTGCTGACTATCAGCATAGATTGCGCGTAGTGCCAGCAGGATTTGGCGTTCTTCACCCTCCAGACACAAAGTTTCCTGCTGCACGTAGTCGTTGATACTGCTATCAAGGCAACCGTTATGTTCGACAACCACATTCAATAGTGACGCTGTGCGCAGCCCGCGTAATGCTCCAACAACCATCAACGCCGCACTCTCCATATCCGCGCCCAGGATCCCCCTTGCTGACCATTCCGCATCCAGCAGCACTTCTCGATCAGTATAAAAACTGTCATGGCTACGCACCAACCCATAAACGGCGGGGATGCCCATCTGCTTTGCCTGCTGAACTAGTGTTGCGGTTAACAGCGGATCGGCGCAGGCCGGGTAACAAGCTGGTGCATAGGTTCTGCTGGTGCCGTCATCCGCGACGGCTCCGTGAGCGATAACGATATCCCCCAGTGCCAGGCTATCTTGCAACGCACCGCAACTGCCAATACGAATCATCGTTTTCACACCAATCTGGCACAGTTCCTCAATAGCTATCGCCGTCGATGGGCCACCGATCCCCGTGGATAGCACTAGAATTTCAATACCCTGATACCAGCCGCTCATGGCCCGAAACTCACGGTTTTGCCCCAGTTTTTTAGGGTTATCCAGAAAACTGGCAATACGATCTACGCGATCTGGATCACCGGGTAACAAAGCGTACTTCGCACTCGTCATATTATGATCAAGCCGAATATGTGGCTGAAGCGACATCATCCCTCTCCTTATCTTTTCCTTTATTTAGATATCAGCCTCCTGCCTGAGTTGCTCAGGGGCCAGCAATACAACTCTTTCTCCTTCAGTATCAATAATCCGAAGCGATTTCAGGTCATGTAAAATGCGATTAACACTGCGCGTTGTGGCCGCAAACTCCTGACTGATATTTTGTTTATCAATAAATATTTCAGTCGTTTTCTGCTGTTGAAACTGCAGCCAGAGCGCCTGACATACCCGCTGATGAAGTGAATAAAGATTGTCGCTGCTGGCCTTCCTGGACAGCTGGTAATATTGCTGGCTGAAAAATCGTAGCATCCGCTGGTTAAAATAATTATCGAGCTCCAACCAACGGCAAAAATGTGTCTGAGATAAGCTCAATATTTGCGTATTAGTGACAGCAGAAACGGAACAGATGTAATGCCGTGATTCAAATATTTCCAGCTCACCTAACATGTCACCTTTGTAGTAACGAGCCTGCCGATAACGGCGGCCATCCTCAGCTTCAAAGAAGACATCAACTTCACCTGCAACAATTAATGAAAAACGCTGGCATTTATCCCCCTGTCGGCAAAGCATTGCTCCACGAGGCACTTCTTCAAAAATCCAGCGCTGCATAATCTCCAGTGGGCAATTTTTTAATAGTTCATACAGCACTGGATCACGCACAACCTGTGTCAGCCCTGATAACCAACCATCTGAAAATTCAGTCTCTTTCATTATATTTATGATAGCGCTCTCCATAACGGGAAAGACAGGACGGGTGTCCTGCGTAATGGGGAGAAGGCCTTTAAAAAGGTTGCCCACCTCCCGATTCCTTCAATCGGATGGGACATCTGTCCTGCTACGCCAAAGTGCATATGCCCGACGGCTGAAAGACTGGTACTGGTAAAGAAGGGATTATTGCAAAGTAAAAGGAAAATAAACCAAATTTGGCTATCACATGACGCATGCTATTATTGCGGCCAGATTTATATTCACCCAATCAAGGCACTATCATGGCAAAAACCGCGGCAGCATTGCATATCCTTGTTAAGGAAGAAAAACTGGCTCAGGAAATTTTGGCGCAGCTTCAAGCTGGCGGCGACTTTGAGAAACTGGCTAAAAAGCATTCCACCTGCCCATCAGGCAAAAAAGGTGGTCACTTAGGTGAATTCCGTCAGGGCCAGATGGTTCCGGCGTTCGATAAAGTGGTTTTCTCCTGCCCGCTGCTGGAGCCATATGGCCCGCTGCATACTCAGTTTGGTTACCACATTATCAAAGTGTTATACCGCAACTAAAAAAAGCCCGGTAGCGTTAAGCGTACCGGGCCTGTATCAATGCTATACCCCTATGGATTTCGATTTGCAGCCAGGCGGCAAGTAAGTACAGTCCCGGAAGCATAGACAACTATGTGACTGGGGTGTACGAGCGCCGCCAACACAGCGGCGAATCGAAAGACGACGGGGTATTATCCTGCTACTGCAATACGCTTCATATCTTTCATATAGCCGCGCAGTTTCTTGCCAACGGTTTCGATTTCGTGGTTACGAATCGCTTCGTTAACATCACGCAGTTGCGCGTTATCAACCGCACCAGCCGGGATTTCTTTACCCAAGTCACCCGCTTGCAAAGTTGTCATGAACTCTTTCAGCAATGGAACTGCTGCGTAAGAGAACAGGTAGTTGCCATACTCAGCGGTATCAGAGATAACCACGTTCATTTCGTACAGGCGCTTACGTGCGATGGTGTTGGCAATCAGCGGCAGCTCGTGCAGAGATTCGTAGTAAGCAGACTCTTCGATGATGCCCGCATCAACCATGGTTTCAAACGCCAGCTCAACGCCCGCTTTCACCATTGCGATCATCAGAACGCCTTTATCGAAGTATTCCTGCTCAGAAATCTTACCGTCAAACTGTGCAGCGGTTTCGAAGGCAGTTTTGCCGGTCTCTTCACGCCAGGTCAGCAAGTTCTTATCATCATTTGCCCAGTCAGCCATCATGCCGGAAGAGAATTCGCCGGAGATGATGTCGTCCATGTGTTTCTGGAATAATGGAGCCATGATGGTTTTCAATTGTTCAGACAACGCATAAGCACGGACTTTCGCCGGGTTGGACAAACGGTCCATCATCAGAGTAATACCGCCTTGTTTCAGCGCTTCGGTGATGGTTTCCCAGCCGAACTGAATCAGTTTTTCAGCGTATGCCGGGTCGGTGCCCTCTTCCACCAGCTTATCGAAGCACAGCAGAGAACCGGCCTGCAGCATTCCACACAGAATGGTTTGCTCACCCATCAGGTCAGATTTAACTTCTGCCACGAAGGAAGACTCCAGAACGCCCGCACGGTGGCCGCCAGTTGCTGCAGCCCAGGCTTTAGCGATGGCCATGCCTTCGCCTTTCGGATCGTTTTCCGGGTGAACCGCAATCAGCGTCGGAACACCGAAACCACGTTTGTATTCTTCACGAACTTCAGTACCCGGGCATTTTGGCGCAACCATCACCACGGTGATGTCCTTACGGATTTGCTCGCCCACTTCAACCACGTTGAAACCGTGGGAGTAACCCAATGCTGCACCGTCTTTCATCATCGGCTGAACAGCCTTAACAACCGCAGAGTGCTGTTTGTCTGGCGTCAGGTTAACAACCAGATCCGCTTGCGGGATCAGTTCTTCGTAAGTACCCACTTTAAAACCGTTTTCGGTCGCTTTACGCCATGAAGCACGTTTCTCAGCGATAGCTTCTGCACGCAGAGCGTAAGCCACGTCCAGACCGGAATCGCGCATGTTCAGACCCTGGTTCAGACCTTGCGCGCCACAACCGACGATGACGACTTTTTTGCCTTTGAGGTAGCTTGCTTCATCGGCGAATTCTGCACGGCCCATGAAACGACATTTACCCAGTTGCGCCAACTGCTGACGCAGGTTCAAAGTATTGAAATAGTTAGCCATCGTGGTGGTACTCCGTAATTGTTGTGTTGTGCTTTGTAAGGTTCGCCAGCCGTGTCTTGCTTGCGATAATGAACTCACTATATGACAGGAAATGCGTTGCTGAAATTGATATATTAACAACGTGACGTTGCAGTTTTTGCAACGTGAAAACGAGGGCTGATGACCATGGATTTACGCGATCTGAAAACGTTTCTTCATCTTGCGGAAAGCCGCCATTTTGGCAGGAGCGCGCGCGCCATGCACGTTAGCCCTTCTACGCTTTCGCGCCAGATCCAGCGCCTTGAAGACGATTTAGGCCAGCCTTTGTTTTTACGTGATAACCGCACCGTGACGCTGACTGAGGCCGGGGAACAACTAAAACAGTTCGCCCAGCACACGCTGTTGCAGTATCAGCAAATGCGCCACACCATCGGTCAGGAAGGGCCATCGCTGACCGGCGAACTGCATCTGTTTTGCTCAGTTACCGCCGCCTACAGCCATTTACCCCCGATTCTCGACCGATTCCGTGCGGAACATCCCAATGTAGAGATCAAGCTGACGACCGGCGATGCAGCGGATGCGGTAGAAAAAGTCGATTCAGACGAAGCAGATCTTGCGATTGCCGGTAAGCCAGAAACATTACCTCCCGGCGTCGCATTCTCTATTCTGGATAATTTATCCGTGGCACTTATCGCCCCAGCGCTACCGTGTCCGGTGCGGGCGCAGGTGAACCAGCCAGATCCCGACTGGGCAAAAGTGCCGTTTATTTTGCCGGATCAAGGCCCGGTGCGCCGCCGTATTGAGCTATGGTTCCGCCGCCAGAAAATCAGCAATCCGTCGATTTATGCCACCGTCGGCGGCCATGAGGCGATGGTCTCTATGGTAGCGCTGGGCTGCGGCGTGGCGCTGCTGCCGGAAATCGTGCTGGAAAATAGTCCCGAGCCGGTGCGTAACCGCGTGATGATCCTTGAACGTAGCGATGAGAAAACACCGTTTGAACTGGGTGTTTGCGTACAGAAAAAGCGGTTGCATGAACCGTTGGTGGATGCCTTCTGGAAGATTGTTCTGGAGCGCAAAATCGCCGAATAGTGTTAACGCATTCAGCCCCCAGTCATGCCCCTGGTTCGGGAGATTAATTGGTATCAAAGGTGCCAGGTGTAAACGGGCTCCGCAGGTAAAATCGTCACTAAAGAAACAAGACCTTACGAGAGGGAGTGACGATGCAAAAACCCAAAAAGATCTTCAATAACACCGATAATATTCGTAGCGAAATCATGGAAGGGCTGGTGTACGCGGGGCGCGGTAAGATCCACGCCCTGCCGGAGTATTGCGCGGTTTATCGTACGCTGGCGCAAAACGGCCAGACCGTTATCGTCAGCGGCGGTGGCAGCGGCCATGAGCCGACGTTTGCCGGGTTCGTCGGCGAAGGCGGCATCGATGCCTGCGCGCTGGGCGAAGTCTTCACCTCCCCCTCTCCCGACCAAATCATTGAAGCCAGCCGTGCCGTTCATCAGGGCAACGGCGTGCTGTTCCTCTACGGCAACTACTCCGGCGATGGCATGAACTTTGATATCGCTGCTGAAATCCTTGCTGAAGAAGGGATCGAGTGCCGCACCGTGCGTGCCACGGATGATATTGCCTCGGCACCGCCGGAAAGAATGTCCGACCGCCGCGGCGTGGGTGGGCTAGCGTTTTTGTACAAGCTGACCGGCGCCGCAGCCCAGTTTGAGCACTACGCCCTGCCAGAGTTGGAAGCGCTGGCAAAAAAAGCCAACCATAACACCCGCACCATTGGTGTCGCGCTCAGCGGTTGCGCGCTGCCGCAGGCCGATGCCTTTAACTTCACGCTGGCCGATAACGAAATCGAGCTGGGCATTGGCATCCACGGTGAACCTGGGCTGTGTCGTATTCCGATGCCACAGAGCGATGAGCTGGTCGAGATGATGATTGAACGCCTGTGCAACGACCTGCCTTTCGCGAAGGGCGACAGCGTGTGCGTGTGCGTCAACAACCTCGGTGCACTAAGCAACACCGAACTAATGGTGGTCACCCGTAAAGTCGGCATGGCGCTGACGACGCGGGGAATCAAAACCTACGACGTGCAGGTTGGCCATTTCTGTACCTCGCTGGAAATGTCCGGTTTTTCCCTGAGCATGCTGCGGCTGGACGACGAAATGCAGCGCCTGTATGACCACCCAATCCGCACCCTCGGCTGGAGAAACTAAGATGAACACCACACAATTTATCGCCTGCCTGCGGTACGTCTCTGAGGGGATGATCGCCAGTGAACCACGACTGACCGTGCTCGATCAGGTCATTGGCGATGGCGATCACGGTATCGGCATTAAACGCGGCTTTATCGCGCTTAACGCACTGCTCGCCGCACAAGAATTTACCGCCACTGATATTGGTGACGCTCTGCTGCAAAGCGGTACTCGCCTGATGACCAGCATGGGCGGCGCGTCCGGGGCCATTTTCGGTACCCTTTTCCGCGCTGGGGGTAAAGGCCTGACTGGGCGCACTGAGCTGGATGCTGCCACCCTCGCCGAGTGGTTGGCGATCGGCATGCAGGCCATCCACCAGCGCGGCGGCGCCGAGCCGGGGGATAAAACGATGGTCGATGCGTTGGCCGCCGCCGCCGAGTGCGCCAAAGCGGACGTAGCGCTAGCGCTGCCGGAAGCGCTTACCCACTGCGCGCAGGCGGCAATGGCGGGCGCAGAGGGCACCAGCGCGATGGTTGCGCGCTTTGGGCGCGCCAAAAATCTGGGTGAGCGGACCATTGGCCACTGCGACCCAGGCGCGGTGTCGATGGCGTTGATCCTGCAGTTTATGGCGGAATTTGCCCATCAGAACTAACCTGCAATAGCGCTCAACGTCCACAGGGGCCATGTTTACGCATGGCCTTTTCTGGCCTGCGGTCCGACGTCTGACGGCTAAAATCAGTGGTAGATTCAGTATTGGTGCTCCTTTTCTGTATAATGTTGCGATCCATTGTAGTGGGGGGATTGTTAACCATGTCGTTAAACAAGCCAGAACAGACGGTGTCATTGCGTGCTTGACAGCGAAAATACAAACTTAATTAGCCATCATTATGATAATCAAACCAAAAATTCGTGGATTCATCTGTACAACGACCCATCCGACTGGCTGTAAAGTCAATGTGGAAAAACAGATCGAGTACGTTAAGCAAAACGGCAAAATCGAGAACGGCCCTTCCCGCGTGCTGGTGATCGGTGCTTCCACCGGTTACGGCCTTGCTTCCAGAATTTCCGCCGCCTTTGGCAGTGGTGCCGCCACTATCGGCGTATTTTTCGAAAAACCAGGCACGGACACCAAGCCAGGTTCCGCAGGTTGGTATAACTCTGCCGCCTTCGACGAAGCGGCCAAGCGTGAAGGTCTGTATTCCAAAAGCATCAACGGCGACGCGTTCTCTGACGAATGCCGCGATGAAGTGATCAAACTCATCAAAGAAGACCTGGGTCAGATTGATCTGGTGGTTTACTCACTGGCTTCCCCAGTGCGTAAAATGCCGAAAACCGGTGAAGTCGTCCGTTCTGCGTTGAAGCCAATCGGCGAGGTTTACACCTCTAAAGCGATTGATACCAACAAAGATCAGATCATAACCGCCAGCATTGAGCCGGCAACCGAAGAAGAAGTTCAGAACACCGTTACCGTTATGGGCGGCGAAGACTGGGAACTGTGGATGGGCGCGCTGAGCGAAGCTGGCGTGCTGGCTGAAGGCGTGAAAACCGTGGCCTACTCCTACATCGGTACCGACCTGACCTGGCCAATCTACTGGCACGGTGCGCTGGGTAAAGCGAAAGAAGACCTCGACCGTGCGGCGGTTGAACTGCGCAACCAACTGGCTCCGCTGAACGGTTCTGCCAACGTTGCGGTACTGAAGTCCGTCATAACCCAAGCGTCTTCCGCCATTCCAGTGATGCCGCTGTACATCTCTATGGTCTTCAAGCTGATGAAAGCACAGGGGATTCACGAAGGTTGTATCGAGCAGATCAACCGTCTGATAACCACCAGCCTGTACGGTGACAAAGTGGCGCTTGATGACAACCAGCGTATCCGTATGGATGACTGGGAACTGCGTGAAGACATTCAGCAGGCATGCCGCGACCTATGGCCGCTGATCACCACTGAAAACCTGGCGCAAGAAACCGACTATGCAGGCTACAAGCAGGAATTCCTGAACCTGTTCGGTTTTGGCCTCGACGGTGTGGACTACGACGCTGACGTGAACACCGAAGTTGAATTCGACGTGATCACGCTGTAATTTTTTGATGCTGCCGTAAAAAGGGTTCATGCTTGGGCATGAACCCTTTTTTATTCGGTCTGAGATGCCTGGCTAATCGAAACCAAAGCCTTCAGCGAACAGCACCTTCAACTTCGCCATCGCCTCCTGCTCGTCGCTGCCGCTGCAGATGATCTCAAGCGATCCTCGGCCTTTGATCCCGGCCCCCAGGATACTCATGATGCTTTTTCCCTTGATGGTTTTGCCATCGTAGATCATCTCGATCCGCGACTGGTACTGCGCGCACGCCTTTGCCAGTACGCCCGCCGGGCGGGCATGAATACCGTGCAGGTTGCTGATTTTCACCACTTCTTTCAACATAATTTCGGTTCCTTACTTACTGCCCGTTTGCCAGGTACATAGTCTGAACGACGTTAAAATAGCCCTGAATCAGAAGCTGGGCGACCATCGCGCCTGGGTCGACGAACGCACGGGATCGCTCGCCGTGGATAGCCGCACGCCCGTGCTTCGCCACCATCGTGGTGGTCTGCTGCACACCCTGCTGTGCCGCTAACAACGCTTCCCGCGCCACGCTCAGCGGGTCGCCCTGACCACGCAGCACCACCAGCGCCGGAGCCATCCCATCAAGAAAGGTTTTTTCGCCCAGTTGCGCTTTGCCGCGCTGCTGCACGCCATCAAACCAGGACTGGAAAAAGTCGCCCACGTCCGACAGCGTCATCGTCTCTCGCCCCTTAAAGACTTTTCCCGCCTGCATCAGGCCGGAAGCCATCAGCGTACCCATCGTTGAGGGCACTGCCGAGGCCATGGCTTTACCCGCCAGATAGAAAAACCGTCCCAGATCTGGTTCATCGCTATGCTGCGCATAGTCCGACGCCGCGGCAAAACCATCACTCATGGTGAGGCCCAGATCGCCGTCGCCCACCACGCTGTCCAGTTCAGTCAGTACCGTTTTGTTGCCCTGCATCACCCGCGCCCACTCGGCAAAGAGCGGGCGTAAGCTCTCGCTGTTTAACGTCATAGCGCCTCCTTAGGCGGGAAACTGCCGGAACATCGGCGTGTCGGCCTGCGCGTTCAGCAGTGCCTTAAGCTCATCGTCTACCGGCATCAGGCTGATGGACATGCCGGTCATCTCCATCGCCGTGGCGAATTCCCCCACCCATACGCGGAAGACGCGGATGTTGCTCTGCGCCAGAATCTGGTGCACGTGGCGATACATCAGGTACAGCTCTTCCAGCGGCGTCGCACCGAGGCCGTTAATCAGCACCGCCACTTCATCGCCCTGCTGGCAGGGCGAGTCGGCAATCAGCCAGGACATCATCTCTTCAGCAATATTTTCAGCTCTCAGCTGCGGCCCGCGGCGGATACCGCTTTCGCCATGGATACCCATGCCGATTTCCATCTCGTTGTCGCCAATATGGAATCCCGGCTTACCGATACGCGGCACGATGCACGGCGACAGCGCCACGCCCAGTGTCCGCACGCGTTCCCCGGCCTTCTGCGCGATACGCTGGACGGTGTCGAGGTCATCCATCCTGCCGGCCGATGCGCCAGCACATTTGTAGACGAAGAAAATCCCCGCCACGCCGCGTCGTGTGGTGGCACCGCCACCCGGCACGGAACCGGCAGAATCATCGGCGGCAACGACCGTGCAGGTCCGAATGTCGCTCTCCATGTCGGCCATTTCCGCCGCCATGTCAAAATTGAAGATATCGCCGTTGTAGTTGCCGTACAGGTACAGCACACCCGCACCGCTGTCTACCGCCTGCGTGACGGCCAGAATTTGCTCCGGCGACGGTGACTGGAACACATCGCCAATGGCGCAGCCGTCCAGCATGCCCTGCCCAACGTAGCCGAGGAACAGCGGCAGGTGCCCGGATCCGCCACCGGTGACAATCCCCACCTTGCCGGGCACCGGGCGCGCCGTGGCAAGGCAGTGCAGATCCTCATTCACAAAGCGGAACTCATCGGGGTGCGCCAGATAGATACCTTCCAGCATCTCTGGGATAAAATCCTCCGCCTGATTCAGAAATTTTTTCATGCGTTCTCTCCATGAATATCCCGCCCGAACGGACGGGCGCGTCAATTAGCGGGCAAATTTGATCTGTGACGGGTAGGCCCAGCGCTGCAGCTCTTCCGGCGCAAAGGATTCAGGCTCCTTACCGCCGTTAATCACCAGCGCGTGGTAGTAAATCTGCGCCATCTCCTCCAGGTAAGCGGATTTCAGCACCGCTTCATACGGGTCTTTATCCACGCCGATTGCGCCATGTTTTTCCATCAGGATGGCATCGGCACGCTTGATAGGTTCGATCACGCTATCGGAAAGCGCCCGGGTGCCGGGGCGGCCATACGGCGCGACCGGGATCACCCCATCCTTGAGGTTGAGAATGGCGCACTCGTACACCACCGCCGGGATGGGTTTATTCAGCACGGCAAAGGAGGTCGCGTAGAGAGAGTGCGTGTGGGAAATCGCGAACACGTCGGGACGCGCTTTATAAATCTCGATATGCATCAGGCATTCGCTGGTTGGGCGCAATCCCGCTTCGCTTTCAATCACGTTGGCTTCAACGTCCATCACCACGATCTCCCGCGGCGTTAAATGCATTTTGTCGATAGTGGTTGGGGTCACCAGAATAAGCCCCGTCTCTTTATCCCGTACGCTGGAATTACCCGCTTTATGTTTACAGAGTCCCCATTGCTGAGCGGTTCTGGCCATTTCAACGACGTGTTTTTTCTGAATTTCTAGCATAATATTTATCCTGTATACGGTTATAGGGGCGAGCGATGTCGCGACAATGATTGCCGGGAAATAACGTTGCAGTTTTTAAGCTGCAACGGCGTTTAATTAATAATTACGAATGACGGGCAAATTCATTTATCAGTGCATATTCATCCTGTGCGCGGCGAATAACATTGCCGCCATCATAGAATTCGAGAAATTCATTTAATTGCGCGAGCGCTTTAAGATGCTTTTGCGGATTATTCGTTGCCAGGACGATAATAATATCGGCCTGCATATAACCGGCGAAATCAATCTTAGAGGGCAGGCGTAATAACGTCATCCCCGTTTCCAGCGCGCCATCATCGACACCCGCGTGGGCGATAATTACGCCATCAGCCAGCATGATATAGGGCTGCTCATCGGCGATTTTATTCAGCATAATTTGCAGGTAGCGCGGTTCAATCACCCCGTTTTCCAGCAGCGATGCTGAAGCTTCGGTAATCGCCTGCTGCCAGTCACCGGGCAGCGAAGTAGCAAACTGAACGTGTTCGCGCTGCAGCGTATCCAGGTGGAAATATTTATCGGCAATACTTTGAATATTGGAACTTTGGATCAGTGCCGTCAGGAAAACCAGTTCATTTTCACTATTGATATTGATTTTACTGATAACGCTCTGCATCAGGGTAAATTCTCTGCTGCCAATAATATCGGCGTAGCTACTCGGAATATTGACCAGACCTTTCCCTGAATCAATACGGTGCAGGACAAAGCAGATAAAATAAATAAGCTCCTGAAGCTGACGGTCGGTAAACTGAATTTTAAAACGCTTTTCAATTTCGCTAAAAACATTGCCGACCTTTTCCAGATAGTCGCTCATCACGTTGTTGTAGTGGGCGAGGATATTTTTTGCGACCGGAATTTCCAGCACCCGACGTAAACAGTTAAGCAGCAGGTAGCGTTTTTCCAGCTCCTCACCAAGAATATGGTAGCCGTTGCTCCGGTCGTAGCTTATCTCCAGCCCGTGCTCGATAACCTCAGCTCGTACCTTTTTCAGGTCATTGACAATCGTATTCTGGCTAACGCTCAGCGAAGAGTAGAGATGCAGCAATGACAGTCGTTCACTGCGGGTCAGCAACATAAAGATAATCATCTGCCCACGTTCTTCTTCCGAGTAGAGATAGCGATGCTCGGTTTCAGAGGTCTGATTCTGGCGAAAATGCTCAATCACATGGCGCGGGATATGCAGCTTCCCGGTTTTCAGGCGGTTGATCCGGTCGAAGTGGTTCGACTCCAGGTAGTCATTCACCTTTTTCAGCGTATAGCTCAGCTGTTTGCGCGTCAGGCAAAACTGCTCTTCAAGCTTCGTCCCCGTGATGCCGGAATCGTTCACAATGGCATCCAGCACTGCAACCACGCGTTTATCCATAGCCATGCCGACTCTCCTGCAATGAAAAGCCTGGCGGCGGCGCCTGCCGCCAGACACGAACATGAAACCCAGAATTACGCCTGCTGAACCTTTTCCTGCTGCTCGGCTTCCTGCTGTGCCAGATTGCTTTCACGACGCAGTTCGCGGGAGTAGAAGAAGTAGCCGCAGCCCCACCACAACGCGAAGATCAGCGGGATAAAGTTGCCTTCCAGGAATTTGAACAGGAAAGAGAAGGCATAGGTGAAGACAGGCGCATCAATCGAGCTGTTCGAAATCAGCTGCCCTGCCGGGATGGTGATCGCTTTAGTGGCCAGACCGAGGTCGGTAATCATTGGCGCAAACTGCGTGCCAACGAACAGGAAAAACGGTACGCCAATAATGCTCAGGATAACCATGCGCAGCGTGTTACCGCGCGTCACCAGATAGGCCGGAACAATCAGCGCAATATTAATGATGCCAGCAAACGGCAGGATCTTATTTCCCGGCAGAATCAGCGCCCACAGCAGGGTGAAAGGGATGGCAACGATAATGGCAAACCAGATCTCGCTTGCACCGCCCATAAACGGCCAGTCGATACCCACGAACAGCTTACGACCGGAGAATTTCTTATTCATATAGTCGCTGATGGCCTCAGAGATCGGCGACAGCGCCTGCATGAAGAGCTTTGAAATCATCGGGAACAGCACCAGCGCCGTTGAGGCCTGCACACCCAGCATCAGCGTTTTCGCAACGCTGTAGCCCGCAATCACCCCAAACAGGATCCCCAGAATAAAACCAATGATGTGGTTTTCAGCAAAGACCCCGACTTTAGCGCGCAGCGCGCTGGCATCCATCGGCTTATTGCAGACCGGAATTTTGCGCAGCAGCAGATCGAACGGGTAATAGATGGCACCAAAGAAAACCATACGGTGCGTACAGGTCACCCCCGGGATCCCCGTGAGCTTCTCGATACGATGCTGGTGAATATCCCCCGCGTTCAGTTCCATAATGATCTGGAAAGCGGCAACGAGGAACGCCAGTACCAGACTCCAGACCGGGCCAAACAATGGGGTGGTGACGCTCACCACGATAAACGCGGTAAAGATTTTCCCCCACACGTTCCAGAGGTCGGCGTTGAAGGTATTGGTCTTGTTCAGCATCAACATCACAATGTTTACGCCAACCTGAAGCGGGAACATGGCGAACGCATAAGGCCAGGCCCAGGAGATATTCGCCATCGTCGTCCAGCCGCCGTCGACGATACTTAGCTCAAGGCCAGTACGGTTCATCATGGTCTGCGCGGCAACACCGATGGCATCAACCATAAAGCCAATCAGCATGCTCATCCCAACGAAGGCGACGCCCAGCGTGATGGCCGCCGAGGCCGCATCGCGGAATTTCATCCGCACCACCAGCCCGGCTAATAGCATAATAAAGGGCACAAAAACCGGCGCGCCTAAATTCAGAATATAATTTATGACTACACCAAGAAAGTCCATAGCACTTCTCCACTAAAATAATTATACGGATTAAAGAGCTACACCTTATTTGCAGGCATCAATAATTTTTTGTAATTCCTGCTCCATTCCCATGCCGGTAAGAAAAGCAATCCCATTAATTACCGGGATAGGATATTGCTTATCAACTTTGGTAATGGCGATATAAGCCGCGCTGTCTTTTATATGGCTATCAAGCGATTTCAGGTCGATGACTTCAACTTTGATATGAGACTGCTGACGTTCATTCAATAAGCGGGTCACTTTACTGGCAACAGTTTGTGAGGTAGCAACGCCGCTTCCACATGCAACAATGACTTTTTTCATCTTATATATCCTTATCTAATTGCAGTCTTGATGTGAGGGTACAGAGAAAGGTTTCTACATCGTCTATTTCGCGTAGGGCCTGGACAACCTCTTCATCCGCAAGGCAGTCCATGAGCTTTTGCAGCGCGGTTAGGTGGCTGCTGTGGTCAATAAAACCAAGTAAAACAATAAAATGAACGTAAAGCGTGTTGTCATCATTACCCATTTCCTGCCAGGCAATGGGTGTAGACAGCCGCGTCACGGAGATAAAGGGGCGAATAACGTGCTGAGGATCGGTATGAGGAAGCGCAATGGCCACCGGCAGCGTTGGCAGCGCGGTAGGGTACGCCTTTTCACGGGCGATGATGGCGTCAAGAAAAGAGTCCCGGACGTAGCCTTGCTCTTTAAGCAGCAAAAATATCGAAGAAAAAAAGTCAGTGGAATTATTATAATGTTTATCCAGAAATGTGAGCTGAGGTGTAAAATATTCACATCCTTGCGCACTTTCATTCGGGGCATCAATTATATCCGTTCTCATCCGAATATCCTCTCTAACCGCTAAGAATTAACTAGAGATAATGTTAATTCAGGAGCAGAAAGCGGGCGACAAATATTGCCCCCAAAAGATGTACTCAGGCTGGCGCAATGCGGTGAGCATTTTATTATTAATTACGTCACATTTTTATCGTTGAGATTCGTTGACAGAGAAATAATTCGGCGGATTATGAAAAATAAAGCGGAAAAAGGAAAACGGGAGATAACCCAGACAGGTTATCTCCCGCTTTAAGCGGCACTTAGCCCGCGAGGAAAAAGCGGAACGCGGGGTTATTTGTCTCGTTATGACAATCGTAACCCAGCTCATTGATTCGGGTTTCGAAATCGGGCTCATTGTCGCCCAGTTCGAATGCCGCCAGTACGCGGCCATAATCTGTACCGTGGCTGCGGTAATGGAACAGTGAAATATTCCAGTGGGTGCCGAGCGTTTGCAGGAATTTCAGTAAAGCGCCCGGCGACTCAGGGAATTCGAAACTGTACAACCGCTCAAGCAGTGGTTTAGACGGACGCCCGCCCACCATGTAGCGCACATGCAGTTTCGCCATTTCGTCATCAGAAAGATCGACAACGCCGTAACCACCTTCGTTAAGCAGTGCGATAATTTCTTGTCGTTCCTCAACACCACGAGTCAAGCGCACACCCACAAAGATGCAGGCTTCTGCCGAGCTGGAATAACGATAGTTAAACTCAGTGACAGAACGCCCGCCCAGCACCTGGCAGAATTTCAGGAAGCTGCCTTGCTGCTCAGGAATGGTGACCGCCAGCAATGCCTCACGTTGTTCACCGAGCTCGCAACGCTCGGAAACGTAACGCAGGCCATGGAAGTTAACGTTCGCACCAGATAGAACATGCGCGAGGCGTTCACCACGGATCTGGTGCTGCTGGATGTACTTTTTCATCCCTGCCAGCGCCAGAGCGCCAGACGGTTCAGCGACCGCACGAACATCTTCGAACAAATCTTTCATCGCAGCGCAGATAGCATCGCTATCCACCGTGATGATGTCGTCGAGATATTCCTGACACAAACGGAATGTTTCATCGCCGATACGCTTAACCGCAACACCTTCAGCAAACAAACCGACGCGCGCCAAATCAACCGGCTTGCCCGCATCAAGTGCCGCTTTCAAACAGGCAGAATCCTCCGCTTCAACAGCAATCACTTTGATTTGTGGCATCAGCTGTTTGATAAGCACCGCCACACCTGCTGCCAGACCACCGCCGCCAACCGGTACAAATATGCGGTCGATATGGGCGTCTTGTTGCAGCAGTTCAAGCGCCAGCGTGCCCTGCCCGGCGATGACTGCCGGGTGGTCGAACGGAGGTACATAGGTGAACCCCTGCTGCTGCGAAAGCTCGATGGCACGCCCTTTCGCCTCATCAAAGTTCGCGCCGTACAGCAATACTTCTCCACCAAACGCTCTGACCGCATCCACTTTGATATCCGCCGTAGTCACGGGCATGACAATCAGAGACTTGATACCTAAACGTGTTGAAGAAAGCGCAACACCTTGAGCGTGGTTTCCCGCAGAAGCGGTAATCACACCACTGGCTTTTTGTTCGCTGTTCAGCCCGGCAATCATCGCGTATGCGCCACGCAGTTTGAAACTGTGCACTGGCTGGCGGTCTTCACGTTTCACCAGAATGACGTTATCCAGCCGTGATGACAGCTTTTCCATCTTCTGCAACGGTGTAACCTGCGCGACTTCATAAACCGGGGCACGCAGAATGGCTCGCAGATATTCCGCCCCACAAGGGGCGTCAGGCAGTGGTTGTGACTCGGCCATCATTAGCCTCCAAGCTTACTTTTATCGCGCACCGCGCCCTTATCGGCACTGGTAGCGAGCATTGCGTAAGCGCGCAGAGCGAAGGAAACCTGGCGTTCACGTGCGCGTGGAGTCCAGGCTTTGTCGCCGCGAGCTTCTTGTGCTTCACGGCGAGCGGCCATTTCCTGATCGCTCAATTGCAGTTGGATCCCACGGTTCGGGATATCAATGGCAATCATGTCGCCATCTTCAATCAGCGCGATATTGCCACCGCTTGCTGCTTCCGGAGAAACGTGGCCGATAGAAAGACCGGAAGTACCGCCGGAGAAACGACCATCAGTGACCAGTGCGCACGCTTTACCAAGCCCCATAGATTTCAGGAAGGTTGTTGGGTAAAGCATTTCTTGCATGCCCGGCCCGCCTTTTGGCCCTTCGTAACGAATAACAACCACATCGCCCGCGACGACTTTGCCACCAAGGATTGCCTCAACAGCATCATCCTGGCTTTCGTAAACTTTTGCAGGCCCGCGGAATACCAGGCTTTCATCGTCTACACCAGCCGTTTTCACGATACAGCCGTTTTCTGCGAAGTTACCGTACAGCACAGCCAAACCACCTTCCTGGCTGTAAGCATGTTCTTTCGAACGGATACAACCGTTTTGACGGTCAACATCCAGAGAATCCCAGCGGCAAGATTGTGAGAATGCTTTCGTGGTACGAATACCGGCCGGGCCTGCGGAGAACATGCTTTTCACACTTTCGTCTTTAGTCAGCATGACATCGTACTGTTCCAGCGTTTGCGTCAGGTTCAGACCCAGAACGTTTTTCACATTGCGATGCAGTAAGCCACCGCGATCCAGCTCGCCCAAAATACCGATTACGCCACCCGCACGGTGCACATCTTCCATATGGTATTTCTGGGTACTCGGTGCGACTTTACACAACTGTGGCACTTTACGAGAAAGCTGGTCGATATCGGTCATGGTGAAATCGAGTTCTGCTTCCTGAGCTGCTGCCAGTAAGTGCAGAACGGTATTCGTTGAGCCCCCCATGGCGACATCAAGCGTCATGGCATTCTCAAACGCTTCTTTGCTGGCGATGCTACGTGGCAGAGCACTTTCATCATCCTGCTCGTAATAACGTTTGGTCAGAGCGACGATACGTTTACCGGCATTGAGGAACAACTCTTTACGGTCTGAGTGTGTTGCCAGCAAAGAACCGTTACCCGGCTGAGATAAACCCAGCGCTTCGGTCAGGCAGTTCATGGAGTTAGCCGTGAACATACCGGAGCAAGAGCCACAAGTTGGGCATGCAGAGCGTTCTACCTGCTCGCTTTGCTCATCGCTCACTTTCGGGTCAGCGCCCTGAATCATCGCATCAACCAGGTCGAGCTTGATGATTTGGTCAGACAGTTTGGTTTTCCCGGCTTCCATCGGGCCGCCGGAAACGAAAATAACCGGAATGTTCAGGCGTAAAGAGGCCATCAACATCCCTGGGGTGATTTTGTCGCAGTTGGAGATACACACCATGGCGTCGGCGCAGTGCGCGTTGACCATGTATTCCACGGAGTCAGCGATAAGCTCGCGTGACGGCAGAGAATAAAGCATGCCACCGTGGCCCATGGCGATACCATCATCCACCGCGATGGTGTTGAACTCTTTCGCCACACCGCCCGATGCTTCGATTTGCTCTGCAACCAGTTTACCCAAATCGCGCAGGTGAACGTGGCCTGGCACGAACTGAGTAAAGGAGTTAACTACCGCAATAATTGGCTTGCCGAAATCGTCATCGGTCATCCCGGTTGCGCGCCACAATGCGCGGGCACCCGCCATATTGCGGCCATGGGTGGTAGTGGCTGAACGGTACTTAGGCATGCTTATTTACTCCAGTCTGTCTGTCGAGCGGACGGTAATCACCATCCGCCTGGTTATATTTTTACTTAGGGTTGACCTGATCTAACCAGCCCCATTTGTCTTCGGTTTCGCCGGTGAACAGGCCAAAGAATGCTTGCTGAATACGCTTGGTAATCGGGCCACAGCGGCCTTCGCCTACCTGAATACGGTCAACGCTACGAACCGGCGTGATTTCTGCCGCCGTGCCTGACATAAACACTTCGTCGGCCAGGTAGAGGGACTCGCGGGACAGCACTTGTTCACGTACTTCGATACCCAGGTCTTTCGCCAGCGTAATGATGGCGTCACGGGTAATGCCCGGCAGCGCGGAAGAGGTAAATGGCGGGGTAAACAGGATGCCGTCTTTTACTTCAAACAGGTTTTCACCCGCACCTTCAGACAGGTAGCCGTTCACGTCCAGCGCGATGCCTTCCTGATAACCATGACGACGAGCTTCGCTGCCAACCAGCAAGGAAGAGAGGTAGTTACCACCGGCTTTCGCCGCAGTAGGAATAGTGTTTGGCGCTACACGGTTCCATGAGGAAACCATTGCGTCGATCCCTTGATCCAGCGCTTCTGCGCCGAGGTATGCACCCCATGGGAAGGCTGCGATGATCACATCAGTGGTGTAACCGTCTGGCGGGTTCACGCCCATACCGACGTCACCCACAAAAACTAACGGGCGGATATACGCGCTGGTCAGGTTGTTTTTACGGATAACAGAACGGCAAGCCTCCATCAGCTCATCAACACTTTGTGATACAGGGAAACGATAGATTTTTGCGGAATCACGCAAACGCTGCATGTGTTCACGATGGCGGAACACCACTGGACCAATGTGAGATTCATAGCAACGGATGCCTTCAAAGACCGATGTGCCGTAATGCAGCGCATGGGACATTACATGGACCTTTGCTTCGCCCCACGGCGTCATCTCACCATTGAACCAGATGTAATCAGCTTTCTTCGTTGTCATTGTTCTCTTCCTTCTGCGCTCAGGCGCGGATTTGTTGTGTTGTTTGTTGCTGGATTTCGACGCGTCCAACGTCAACCAGTTTGCTTAATTGACTAAACAGTAATTCGACCGGGCGCAGGCTGGCAACGGTCAATTCAATATTAATATCGTCAGTGTTCCCCACCGTGACCATGTTCATAGAACAGACCTGAAAACCACGATGACGCACCACGCGTAACACGCGTTCCAGCGTTTCTGGACGAAAACGGGCCGTTACTGCGAGCTGATGTTGCATCATGATAATTTCTCCAGCATTTGAGAGTTACTGGCACCTGGTGGCACCAACGGCCAGACGTTTTCGTACTCATCTATCGAGACGTGAAGCATGTATGGGCCATCACTGTTGAGCATCGTATCGATGGCGGCTTCTACCTGGTCCTTACGAGTAATGTGTTGACCTGGGATACCGAAGGCACTGGCTAGCGTGAGGAAATCGGGGTTATCGGAGAGATTGGTTTCACTATATCGTTCTGAGAAAAACATCTGCTGCCACTGGCGTACCATTCCTAAACGTTGGTTATCCAGTAAAACGATTTTGAGCGGCAGCTGTTTTCGTTTTACGGTGCCCAGCTCCTGAACGTTCATCATGAAAGAGCCGTCACCCGAGATACAGATAACCGTATCGTTCGGCCGGGCTACCTGTGCGCCTACGGCTGCGGGCAGACCAAAACCCATCGTTCCCAGGCCACTGGAAGTGATGAAATTCTCCGGACGTGTGAATGACATATGCTGAGCCGTCCACATCTGGTGCTGGCCCACGTCAGTGGTCACCACGCATTCCTGCGGCTTGCGGTCAGAGATTTGTTTCAGTAATAACGGGGCAAAAATGGCTTCGCCAGGATGATCGTAGCGCCATGGGTTATTAGCGCGCAAAGTGGCTACTTCTTGCTGCCAGTCCGCGATATCCAGCGGTTGCTGCAGCGCCTGTAATAACTGGACCAAATCCCCCTGCAACCCAACATGTGCCTGGCGCAATTTACTTAATTCAGCCGGGTCGATGTCCATATGGATCACTTTCGCGTGAGGGGCAAAGGTATTCAATTTTCCGGTAACACGGTCGTCAAAACGGGCGCCGACGGCAATCAGCAAGTCGCATTCTTGCACCGCGAAGTTAGCTGCTTTGGTGCCGTGCATACCTAACATGCCGGTATAAAACGGATGCTCTGCTGGAACGGCACCCAAACCTTTCAAGGTGACCGTAGAAGGCATATTGGTAACCGCAATGAATTCGCGCAGCGCAGGAACCGCCTGAGCCATGCCGACGCCACCGCCGACATACAGCATAGGTTTGCGGGCACTGGCTATCATTTCGCGAGCCTGTTGCAGCTCGGCATGCGGCATTGCAAAATCATCTTCAACTGTCGATAACCACGGCTCCAGATCGCCTTGTGCTAATTGAATATCCTTAGGGATATCCACTAACACGGGGCCCGGACGACCAGAGTTTGCAATTTCAAAGGCTTCTGCAAGGACGCGAGGTAAATCATCGAATGATTCAACGAGGAAACTGTGTTTGGTGCACGCGAGGGATAATCCTAAAACATCCACTTCCTGGAACGCATCGGTACCGATGAATGGGGCGGCGACCTGGCCTGTGATGGCAACGACTGGAACGGAGTCTAACAGCGCATCGGCAAGGCCAGTGATTAGGTTGGTAGCGCCAGGCCCGGAAGTGGCGATGCAAACGCCTGTTTTTCCAGTAGAACGTGCATACCCAATGGCTGCCACTGCAGCGCCTTGTTCATGGCGACAGAGCAAGTGTTCGACCCCGCCGTCATACAACGCATCATAGACGGGCATGATTGCGCCACCCGGATAGCCGAAAACTGTCTCTACACCCTGCGCTCGCAACGCATGTACCACCCACTGCGCACCATTCATAGTTAGTTCCCCGTCTCATTATCGGAGAAACAGCATTTTATTCTGCAACGCATCATCTGTTCCTCTCCGTATTTCTTTGCCCAACAAAAAACCCCCGGACCTTTCGGTGCGGGGGTTCTTTTCGATTCAGGCTTGATTTTTAAGCCTTTCTTTCTCCAAGTGCAGCCCCGCACGGTGGGATAATAATCACCACCACGCTAATCACGACCAGGCTAATCACTTGTAGGAGGGCTTTCATGTTTGTTTATTCTGTCTACTTGTTCGAAGTAATGCCTACAGAGTTATCACAGAGTCAGAGACAAGCACAAGATTTTTTTATGGCGAGAAAGGGGATACAAAAATCAGTCAACAAAAAAACTTTTTGTTTTCAGCACATAAGGAGATAGTGAAAATATTTCATATAGAGCGAATTCTTATTCCTCTCCTCAAAATTTCTTCCAAAAATAAATCTTTTGCGAAGCGCATCGCAGAATAATTTTCAAAAAAGAAATCTCACCCGAAAGTCTGGAAGGCGTTGCGAGGAACATTATTTCGCCTCTTTCAGCATCATTAGCAAGCTGACAGGATGAAAGTTCACCCAGAGGAAAGAGCTATGTCACTGGCAGTTGTTAATACAAGAGCAGCATTAGGCATTGCCGCCCCATTGGTAACCGTTGAGGTTCATATCAGTCAAGGGTTGCCAGGTTTGACGCTTGTGGGCTTACCGGAAACGACAGTCCGTGAAGCGCGAGACAGAGTGCGAAGTGCCATCATCAATAGTGGCTATACTTTCCCGGCCCGGAAAATCACGATAAATCTCGCGCCGGCAGATCTTCCTAAGGAAGGCGGCAGGTATGACTTACCTATTGCTCTGGCATTGCTGGCAGCGTCTGAGCAGCTCTCTATTGATAAGTTAAGTCAATATGAGTTCGTTGGTGAGCTCGCACTTACCGGGGCGTTACGAGGCGTCCCAGGCGCAATTTCATCTGCTATGGAGGCTTTAAAATCAGGGAAGAAAATAATCGTTGCCGATGAAAACTCCGCTGAACTTAGTTTGATAACACAAGCTGGCTGCCTTATTGCAAACCACCTCACTGAAGTTTGCGCATTCCTTGAAGGCAGAGCCGAATTATCTGCTCCAGAAAAGCGGCCGCAGCAACACATTGAATATCGGCAAGACCTTAATGAAATTTTTGGCCAGTCTCAGGGGAAGCGAGCGCTAGAGATCACCGCAGCTGGTGGGCATAACCTATTACTCATTGGCCCTCCAGGAACGGGTAAAACCATGCTGGTCAGCCGACTGAATACTTTACTCCCCCCTTTAAGCGACAGTGAAGCGCTGGAGAGTGCTGCCATTCTAAGCCTGGTCAATCCACATTCGTTACAGCAACAGTGGCGTCAGCGCCCATTCAGAGCGCCTCATCATAGCGCTTCACTGAGTGCAATGGTTGGTGGAGGTTCAATACCAAGACCCGGTGAAATATCTCTGGCACATAACGGTGTGTTATTTCTCGATGAACTCCCGGAATTTGAACGCCGTGTGCTTGATGCATTACGCGAGCCTATAGAATCAGGGGAAATTCATATTTCCCGTACCCGTGCAAAAATTAGCTACCCTGCCAATTTTCAACTTCTGGCTGCGATGAACCCAAGTCCAACAGGTCACTATCAAGGTAAGCATAATCGCTGCACACCCGAACAAACGCTGCGCTACCTTAGCCGTCTTTCAGGGCCTTTTCTTGATAGATTTGATTTATCCGCAGAGATCCCACTTCCGCCACCTGGAATGCTAAGTAATCCAGGTGTGAGCAGCGAAAGTAGCGCAGACGTAAGAGCAAGAGTCATCGCTACACAACAGCGGCAGTATGAGAGACAGCAAAAGTTAAATGCGAGACTGGATAACCATGAAATCAGAAAACATTGTGTCATTGAGCACAATGATGCCATGTGGCTTGAAGAGACATTGGCAAAGTTGGGGTTGTCGGTACGTGCATGGCATCGATTATTAAAAGTTGCACGAACAATTGCAGATATTCAGGAACATAAACAGATACAGAGGGAACATCTTCTAGAAGCATTGAGCTATCGGGCGATTGATCGCTTACTCATTCATCTACAACAGTTAACAGGATAAAAAATGGGGCTTTCGCCCCATTTTTATTAATCATCACTGTCGGTATAGTCTTCAACCGCATCCGCCTGCGGCTTGCCACCTGAGAGGGTATGGAAACGTTTAGGGCGCTTAATTCGCGCCATGTATTTGCTCCACACACGTTCTGCATCTGTCACCGGCTCACGTTCACCACGGCATACAGCTACAAACAGAACTTCCTCTTCAGTACCAGGTTCACGCTTGCCAAGATCCAGCTCATTGAACGCATAACCATGACGCTCTAATAACTGGGCTTCTTTGATGGTGAAATCACCATGGCGAGCGAACCCGCGTGGATAATGTTTATTGTCGAAAAACCGATTAGTCGTCGTAAAGCTTTCCGCCATCCTGCACGCTCCTAATTCTCTTGGTCGAGCTATTTATGGCGCGGAGTATTAGTTACGCTTGACAGAGCGTCAAACAAAACATTTAAATCATAACGACAAATTTTTTTTGGGAGAGAGTTGTGGATACTGAATTATTAAAAACGTTTCTAGAAGTGAGCCGAACGCGGCATTTTGGGCGGGCTGCAGAGGCTCTTTATCTAACGCAATCAGCAGTTAGCTTCAGAATTCGTCAATTAGAGAATCAACTCGGCGTGAATCTTTTTACTCGTCATCGTAATAATATTCGCCTGACGACAGCAGGTGAGCGTTTGTTGCCTTATGCAGAAAACCTCATGAATACCTGGCTCGCTGCCAAAAAAGAAGTTTCCAACACATCTCAGCACAATGAGCTAACGATTGGTGCTAGTTCTTCACTTTGGGAATGCATGCTTTCTGAATGGCTTGTTGCTCTGTATCAACAGCACAAAGGACTTCAATTTGAAGCCCGTATTTCCCAACGCCAGTCGCTAGTTAAACAATTGCATGAACGTCAACTTGATCTGCTGATCACGACGGAATCGCCAAAGATGGACGAGTTTTCATGCCAGTTATTAGGGCATTTTAACCTGGCACTATTTTCTTCTTCACAACAAAGCTCAAAAACAGGGTTAACGTATTTACGTCTGGAGTGGGGTCCTGATTTTCAACAACATGAAGCGGGCCTTATCAACAATGATAGCATTCCAGTTCTAACGACAAGCTCAGCACAAATAGCCTATAAATTGTTGGCACCGCTCAATGGTTGTTCATTTTTACCCATCGAATGGGCCAAAGAATGCGAAGGAATTTACCAGGTACCCGATACAAATACACTTTCGCGCCCTTTGTATGCGATCTGGCTACAAAATAGTGATAAACAAAGCACAATCAAAGAGTTATTAAAGACACCACTTATGGCGCAGTAATGCGCTTTTGTAGATTTGAGGGATAACCTTGAGGAATTTTAGGAAAAAAAAATCCTTTGCCGAAGCAAAGGATCATTATATGGCAGGGGCGGAGAGACTCGAACTCGCGACACCCGGTTTTGGAGACCGGTGCTCTACCAACTGAGCTACGCCCCTAAATAACGCTTATTATTAAGCCCGCTGATTAAGCAGGCATAATTTTTTTATAAGTGGCGGAACGGACGGGACTCGAACCCGCGACCCCCTGCGTGACAGGCAGGTATTCTAACCGACTGAACTACCGCTCCACCGAATTTCTTTCTTATTACCACCAGATGTCACATTCTGGCTTTT
>NZ_JAJSOU010000020.1:0-70742 GCF_021282405.1 Buttiauxella cochleicola | reverse complement strand
GGGGGCAGTGAGATTGATAATACCGAGAGCTTGTGAAAGTTCCATTTAAAAAGGGTCCATGTTGTGCATGAACCCTTTTTACACGAGCCACCGGATCGGTCAACTGATCCTTAAACGATCGGCATTACCCAGCTCGGGTCCTTTCGTTTTATGGCGCTACGGTAACCGCTACCGTTACGTCAGTTCCTCCCGCGGCATGAACGGTGATTGTCGCCGTACCCGCTTTGGCCTTCGGCGTGATAGTGAATACGCCGCTGGTTGGTGCCGCTGGCACATCGGCTATCGTTGCATTTAGGTACGCAAATGCCTGAGCCTTTTCCTGGAAAGTCACCTGAATACCCTCATAACACTTCACTTTCCCAACACGCCTTCAGCGCAATTCGAAATAATATTTCACGATTTCGGACAAGATTCCCAGCAAGAATCACCGTTTAAGTCAAAAATTAAACTATCAGCTCTCTATACTCGCCAGAATTGCCGCTTCCCGGCACAGCTCTCTACTTCTGAATACCAGGAGAAGTTAAATGAAGTTGCCCTTTAAGCCCCATATTCTCGCTCTCATATGCAGTGCTGGAATTCTAGCGGCGTCTGGTGTTCTTTTCGTTAAGAGCCAGACGACGGAACCCGCGCCCGCAGCCCCAGCCGCACAAACGGCACCGGTAGCCGCTCCGGCCACACCAGCAACTCCAGCCCCGGCGGCGCCCGTGACGACGGCGGCTACACCGCCAACGTTCAGTACCGCTCAACTCGACCAGTGGGTTGCGCCCGTTGCGCTCTATCCTGACCCGCTTTTGTCACAGGTTTTGATGGCGGCAACTTACCCGGCGAATGTGGTTCAGGCGGTGCAATGGTCACGCGATAACCCGAAGATGCAGGGTGATGCGGCGATTCAGGCGGTGGCGAACCAGCCGTGGGACCCAAGTGTGAAATCTCTCGTGGCTTTCCCGCAGTTAATGGCTTTGATGGGTGAAAACCCGGAATGGGTGCAAAATCTGGGGGATGCGTTTTTAGCCCAGCCGCAGGATGTGATGGATTCCGTGCAGAAATTGCGCCTGCTGGCGCAGCAAACGGGTTCGTTAAAAACCACGCTGCAGCAAACGGTGACCAGCACGCCCGTAACGGTTAACCAGAATACAACTGTTGCCGCACCCGCTCCGGCCACCACCAGTTCATCATCATCAAAAACCGTCGCGGCAGCGCCTGCGGAAACCATCATTAAAATCGAGCCGACCGATCCGCAAGTGGTGTATGTGCCGAATTACAACCCCTCAACGGTGTATGGCACCTGGCCGAATACGGCCTATCCGCCGACATATCTCCCACCGCCTCCGGGGCAACAGTTTACCAACAGCTTTGTGAATGGCCTGGGGTTCAGTCTGGGAGTGGCGACCACCTATGCGATATTCAGTAACATCGACTGGGACGATGACGATTATCACCATCATGATGATTACCATGGCGGCGGCAGCAACAATAATATCAATATCAACAACGTGAATAACTTCAACCGTATTTCCGGGCAAAACCTCCAGAACCGCAACACGACCTGGCAGCATAATCCGGCCTATCGCGGTGGCGTTCCCTATCACGACAACGCAGTCGCCCAGCGTTATCACCAGACCAACGTTGCAGGTGGTTTGAGTGCAACACAACGCGCGCCGGTTAATCGTGATGCCCAACGGCAGGCGGCGGCCACACAGTTGCAGCAGAATAAAGGGCGTATTGACGCCGCAGCGCCGCAGCTGGCTTCGCGCGATGCCCAGCGTAAGGCTTCAACGCAGCAACTGAATAAGATTGCCCAGCGCAATAACTATCGTGGCTATGATTCACAAAATACCGACGCGCGCCGCGATGCCGCAAAACAGCAGTTCAACAACTCGACATCCCAGCAGCGTAAAGACGCGGTCAAAAATCAGGTCAATCACCCGACCGCGCAGCAGCAACAGCGTCGTGAAACGGCTAAATCGCAAGCCAACCATCCGACTGCTCAGCAACAACAGCGTCGCGATAACGTCCAGCAACACCGGAGCAGCGGCAATCCTGGTCAGGAACAACGCCTGCAACGCACTGCGTCTACACGTTCAAATGCGTTTAGCGGGAACGACAGCCGCTCCCCCTCCTGGCAGGCACAAAGTCAGCGCGGGCAACAAAGTCTTAATCGCGCCAGTCATCAACAACGCCCGGCAAACCGAGAACGTCCAGCTGAGCATCGTGAATTTCATCGTCGCTAACGGGGAGGCATCATGAAAAATCGTATGAAGTTAAGTGCACTTGTAATGTTGATGCTGCCAGCCTTTGTTCAGGCGCAACAAATGTTTACCACGCCAGAAAAAGCGGCCACCTCATTTGCTACGGCGGTGATAAACCAGGATGAAGCCGCGCTGACCGAAGTGCTGGGCGATAACTGGCGGCAATATTTGCCAGATGAAAAAGCCGACCCGGAAGCCGTCGCCCGCTTTGTTCGTGACTGGAAAGTCAGCCACAATATCGATGAACAAGGCGATACCGCGCATCTCAATGTCGGGCAGGAAAACTGGCAGTTGCCGATCCCGATGGTGAAATCGGACGCGGGCTGGCATTTCGATATGCAGAAGGCCGCAGATGAAATTCTCACCCGCACCATCGGCCTGAACGAGCTATCAGCCATTCAGGCTGTGCAGGCCTATGTGGCGGCGCAGCAGGATTATTATCAGCTGGATCAACAGTACGCTCAGAAATTTCTCAGTTCGGAAGGCAAGAAAGACGGCTTGTACTGGCCCGCCACGCCTGGCGAAGCGCCTAGCCCACTCGGCCCAAGTTTCAGCCCAGAACACCCGGAAATGGGTTATCACGGCTACCATTTCCGGATTCTGACTGCTCAGGGTGCCGACGCACCGGGCGGGGCGAAAAACTATATTAGCGACGGGAAAATGGCGGATGGCTTTGCTTTAGTCGCCTGGCCTGTGGAATACGGGGAAACGGGGGTGACTACGTTTATGGTGAATAACCAGGGCGTGGTTTATCAGAAGGATTTGGGCGAGGAAACCGCGCAGAAAGTGCAGGAAATAAAAGAGTTCAATCCGGATAAAAGCTGGCAGGAAGAGCAACAATAAACCATAAAAAAAAGCGGCCTGGGCCGCTTTTTTTCTTATCCTTCAGGCGATTACTTCTTTTTCGCTTTCGGGTTTGGCAGGTCGGTGATGCTACCTTCAAAGATCTCAGCAGCAAGGCCGACAGACTCGTGCAGAGTCGGGTGCGCGTGGATGGTGAGCGCGATATCTTCAGCGTCACAACCCATTTCGATAGCCAGACCGATTTCACCCAACAGCTCGCCGCCGTTAGTGCCGACAATCGCACCACCGATAACACGATGAGTTTCTTTGTCGAAGATCAGTTTGGTCATACCGTCTGCGCAATCGGAAGCGATAGCACGGCCAGAAGCTGCCCACGGGAAGGTGGCGGTTTCGTAGCTGATGCCTTTTTCTTTCGCTTCTTTCTCGGTCAGACCAACCCATGCAACTTCTGGTTCGGTATAAGCGATTGAAGGAATCACTTTCGGGTCGAAGTAGTGCTTCATGCCGGCGATAACTTCAGCGGCAACGTGGCCTTCGTGAACACCTTTGTGAGCAAGCATTGGCTGGCCCACGATGTCGCCGATAGCATAGATGTGCGGCACGTTAGTGCGCATTTGCTTGTCGGTACGAATGAAGCCACGGTCATCAACTTCAACGCCAGCAGCGCCAGCATCGAGAAGCTTACCGTTAGGTACGCGGCCGATTGCCACCAGAACCGCGTCGTAACGCTGTGGTTCAGCAGGGGCTTTTTTGCCTTCCATTGTGACGTAGATACCATCTTCTTTGGCTTCTACCGCAGTCACTTTGGTTTCCAGCATCAGGTTGAATTGCTTGCTGATACGCTTGGTGAAGACTTTCACCACGTCTTTGTCAGCAGCCGGGATAACCTGGTCGAACATTTCAACCACGTCAATCTCTGAACCCAGCGCATGGTACACGGTACCCATTTCCAGACCGATGATACCGCCACCCATAACCAGCATGCGTTTTGGTACGGCTTTCAGTTCCAGTGCGTCGGTAGAATCCCATACGCGTGGATCTTCATGTGGAATGAATGGCAGCTGAATCGGACGAGAACCCGCCGCGATAATAGCGTTATCGAAAGTGATAGTCGTTGGACCATTTTCGCCTTCAACAACCAGGGTGTTAGCGCCGGTAAATTTACCCAGGCCAGTCACCACTTTAACTTTACGACCTTTCGCCATACCAGACAGGCCACCAGTCAATTGGTTGATAACCTTTTCTTTCCAGGTACGGATTTTGTCGATGTCAGTTTTCGGCTCGCCGAAAACGATGCCGTGCTCAGCCAGTGCTTTCGCTTCTTCGATAACTTTGGCAACGTGCAGCAGGGCTTTAGAAGGGATACAGCCAACGTTCAGACAAACACCACCGAGGGTGCTGTAACGCTCTACAATGATGGTCTCCAGACCTAAATCAGCGCAACGGAATGCAGCAGAATAACCTGCCGGGCCTGCCCCAAGTACGACGACCTGAGTTTTGATTTCAGTACTCATCATGACCTCTATGTTTTCTATCCGGTGATCCCTGGCCTTATCGCCCGTCATCCACCGGGACGTTCTATCCGCACGTAGTCTACAAAACTGTTAACAATTTTGAAACAACAAACGGCAAACGAATTGTCCTTTGCATCAGATAATCTCGAACTGCATCACGAGATTACCAGAAAAAAGCCGACCGAATGGCCGGCTTTTTGGCTTACATCACCAGACGGCGAATGTCGGCCAGCGTATTGTTGATGATGGTAATAAAGCGCGCACCATCAGCACCGTCGATCACGCGGTGGTCGAAGGAAAGAGACATCGGCATCATCAGACGCGGAGTGAACTCTTTACCATTCCAGACCGGCTCGATAGCAGACTTGGAAACACCGAGGATGGCCACTTCCGGCGCGTTAACGATTGGCGCGAAGTGAGTCGTCCCGATACCGCCGAGGCTTGAAATGGTGAAGCAACCGCCCTGCATTTCGCCAGCAGTCAGCTTGCCATCGCGAGCTTTCTTAGAAATCGCCATCAGTTCGCGGGACAGCTCAGAGATGCTCTTCTTGTTCACATCTTTGAACACCGGAACAACCAGACCGTTTGGCGTATCAACCGCCACACCGATGTTGATGTATTTCTTCAGCGTCAGTTTCTGGCCGTCTTCAGACAGAGAACTGTTGAAGCGTGGCATCTGCTCAAGTGCAGCAGCAACCGCTTTCATGATGAACACGACAGGCGTGAACTTCACATCCAGCTTACGCTTGGCAGCTTCGTCGTTCTGCTGCTTGCGGAACGCTTCCAGATCGGTGATATCAGTTTTGTCGAAGTGCGTAACGTGCGGGATCATCACCCAGTTACGGCTCAGGTTCGCACCAGAGATTTTCTGGATACGGCCCAGTTCAACTTCTTCGATTTCGCCGAACTTGCTGAAATCAACTTTCGGCCATGGCAGCATGCCAGGCAGACCGCCGCCGGTAGCCGCAGCTGGTGCAGATTCTGCACGCTTAACCGCGTCTTTCACGTAAGCCTGAACGTCTTCGCGCAGGATACGACCTTTACGGCCAGTCCCTTTCACTTTCGCCAGGTTCACACCAAACTCACGCGCCAGGCGGCGAATCAGTGGGGTGGCGTGAACGTATGCGTCGTTTTCAGCGAATTCAGTTTTGCCTTCCGCTTTCGCAGGAGCCGCAGCTGGTTTTTGCGCCGCAGTCGCAGGAGCCGGAGCTGCTGCTTCTTGCTTAGCGGCAGGAGCTGGTGCAGCACCTTCCACTTCAAAGACCATAATCAGGGAACCGGTAGACACTTTGTCTCCAGTATTGATTTTGATTTCTTTAACAACACCCGCGAACGGAGCCGGGACTTCCATAGAAGCTTTGTCGCCTTCTACGGTGATAAGTGATTGTTCAGCGGCAACTTTATCGCCCACTTTAACCATCACTTCAGTCACTTCAACTTCGTCACCGCCGATGTCTGGCACGTTAACTTCTTTCGAGCCAGATGCCGCTGGTGCCGCTGCCGGAGCCGCTTCTGCTTTGGCTTCGGTTGCAGCTGGCGCAGCGCCCGCTACTTCGAAGACCATAATCAGAGAACCGGTAGACACTTTGTCGCCAGTGTTGATTTTGATTTCTTTTACAACGCCTGCGAACGGTGCCGGGACTTCCATAGAAGCTTTGTCACCTTCAACGGTGATAAGACTTTGTTCTGCTTCTACTTTGTCGCCAACTTTAACCATAATCTCGGTAACTTCTACTTCGTCACCGCCGATGTCTGGCACGTTCACTTCTTTTGCTGCTGCGGCTGCTGCCGGAGCTGCTGCTGGCGCTGCTTCTTTCTTCTCTTCGGCCGTAGCAGGGGCAGCTTGCGCTGCACCTTCGGCGGATTCGAAAATCATAACCAGTTTGCCGGTTTCAACTTTGTCACCCACCGCAACTTTGATCTCTTTGACCACGCCTGCTTGCGGAGAAGGGACTTCCATTGAAGCCTTGTCACCTTCCACGGAGATGATGGACTGGTCAACTTCAACCTTGTCGCCCACTTTCACCATGATTTCGGTAACTTCAACTTCGTCTGCACCGATGTCCGGTACTTTGATTTCGATAGCCATTTTATTCTTTACCTCTTATGCCAGACGCGGGTTGACTTTATCTGCATCGATGTTGAATTTGATGATAGCGTCAGCTACCACTTTCTTATCGATTTCGCCACGTTTAGCCAGTTCGCCAAGTGCTGCAACAACCACGTAAGACGCGTCCACTTCGAAGTGGTGACGCAGGTTTTCGCGGCTGTCTGAACGACCGAAGCCATCAGTACCCAGTACGCGGTAATCGCTTGCCGGGATGAAGTTACGGATCTGCTCAGCGAACAGTTTCATATAGTCAGTAGATGCCACTGCTGGTGCATCGCTCAGAACCTGAGCAACGTACGGTACACGTGGTTCTTCAGTTGGGTGCAACATGTTCCAGCGCTCACAGTCCTGGCCATCACGAGCCAGTTCAGTGAAGGAAGTTACGCTGAATACATCAGAGCCAACGCCGTAATCTTTCGCGAGGATCTGCGCAGCTTCACGAACGTGACGCAGGATGGAACCCGAGCCCATCAGCTGAACTTTACCTTTGCTACCTTCAACCGTTTCCAGTTTGTAGATACCTTTACGGATGCCTTCTTCCGCGCCTTCTGGCATGGCTGGCATGTGGTAGTTTTCGTTCAGCGTGGTGATGTAGTAGTAAATGTTCTCTTGTGCTTCACCGTACATACGCACCAGGCCGTCATGCATGATGACTGCAACTTCGTAAGCGTAAGATGGATCGTAAGAGATACAGTTAGGGATAGTCAGAGACTGAATATGGCTGTGGCCATCTTCGTGCTGCAAACCTTCACCGTTCAGAGTCGTACGACCGGAAGTCCCGCCGACCAGGAAGCCGCGCGCCTGTTGGTCACCCGCTGCCCAGCACAGGTCGCCGATACGTTGGAAACCAAACATGGAGTAGTAGATGTAGAACGGGATCATTGGCAGATCGTTGGTGCTGTAAGAAGTCGCCGCCGCCAGCCAGGAAGAACCTGCGCCCAGCTCGTTGATACCTTCTTGCAGAATCTGGCCTTTCTCGTCTTCTTTATAGTAAGCAACCTGCTCACGGTCCTGCGGGGTGTACTGCTGGCCGTTCGGGCTGTAAATACCAATCTGACGGAACAGACCTTCCATACCGAAAGTACGCGCTTCATCAGCAATGATTGGAACCAGACGGTCTTTGATAGACGGGTTCTTCAGCATCACGTTCAGGGCACGAACGAAAGCGATAGTGGTGGAGATTTCTTTGTTCTGCTCTTCTAACAGAGAGCTGAAGTCTGCAAGTGTTGGCAGTTCCAGTTTCTCGGTGAATTTTGGCAGACGCGTCGGCAGGTAGCCGTTCAGTTTTTCGCGCTGGCCATGCAGATATTTGTACTCTTCGCTGCCTTCTTCGAACTTGATGTAAGGCAGTTTTTCGATCTCAGCATCGGTCACTGGAACATTGAAACGGTCACGTACATAACGCACGCCGTCCATGTTCATTTTCTTAACCTGGTGCGCGATGTTTTTACCTTCGGCAGTTTCACCCATGCCATAACCTTTAACGGTATGAGCAAGGATTACAGTTGCTTTGCCTTTGGTTTCTTGTGCATTTCGCAGTGCAGCGTAGATTTTCTTCGGATCGTGGCCGCCACGGTTCAGTGCCCAAATCTCATCGTCGGACATATCTTTAACCAGTGCAGCAGTTTCTGGATAACGACCGAAGAAGTGCTCACGTACGTAAGCGCCGTTTTTGGATTTGAAGGTCTGATAGTCGCCGTCTACGGTTTCGCCCATCAGCTGCAGCAGCTTACCGCTGGTATCTTTACGCAGCAGTTCGTCCCAACGAGAGCCCCAAATCACTTTGATAACGTTCCAGCCAGCACCCGCGAAGATACCTTCCAGTTCGTTAATGATTTTGCCGTTACCGGTTACTGGGCCATCCAGACGCTGGAGGTTACAGTTGATGATGAAGCACAGGTTGTCCAGTTTCTCACGGGTAGCGATAGTGATCGCACCTTTAGATTCTGGCTCATCCATTTCACCGTCGCCCAGGAACGCGTAAACGCGCTGTGCGGAGGTGTCTTTCAGGCCACGGTGTTCCAGGTATTTCTGGAATTTAGCCTGATAGATTGCACCGATTGGACCCAGACCCATTGATACGGTCGGGAACTGCCAGAATTCAGGCATCAATTTAGGGTGCGGATAAGAGGACAGACCATTACCGTGAACTTCCTGACGGAAATTGTTCATCTGGTCTTCAGTCAGGCGGCCTTCAAGGAAAGCACGTGCATATACGCCTGGGGAGATGTGGCCCTGGAAGTACACCAGATCGCCGCCATCTTTCGCATTGCGTGCGCGGAAGAAGTGGTTGAAACACACGTCATACACGGTTGCAGAAGACTGGAAAGAGGACATATGGCCGCCCAGATCGAGGTCTTTTTTAGACGCACGCAGGACAGTCATGATGGCGTTCCAACGGATAGCAGAACGAATACGGCGTTCCAGCTCCAGATTCCCCGGGTATTCCGGTTCATCTTCAACGGCGATGGAGTTTACGTACTGACGGGCAGCAGAACCTTCTGCAACTTTTACTCCGCCTTTACGGGCTTCGCTCAGTAACTGATCGATCAGGTACTGTGCGCGCTCAACACCTTCTTCACGGATGACCGATTCGATCGCCTGTTGCCAGTCGCGAGTTTCGATCGGATCCACGTCATTTGGGAAACGTTCTGACATGGGTGGTATTCCTTATCTGTGTCTAATACGTTGATTTTCTGGAACCTGTCCCATTGTATTTTCCTTGGAAAAACACAATAAGACAGGTTCTGCGTTTAGTTGCCGCGCTCTAAAATTGGCGCTTAGAACCTAACGGTTCTTATTCCTTACGTTGCTGTAAGCGCCGCAGAGAACGTTCTCGACGACTCTGTTCGCGGCTGCGATCCAGCAATATTTCTTCGATAAATGCCAGGTGACGGTGCGACGCTTCGCGCGCCTGCTCCGGCTGGCGAGCCATAATCGCCGCAAAAATGCTGGCGCGATGGCTGCTCACTTGCGCCAGCATTTCACGGCGCGCATAGAGCAATTCAAAATTCTGACGAACGTTTTGTTCGAGCATCGGTGACATACAGCGCAACAAGTGTAGTAGCACAACGTTGTGGGCGGCTTCCGTCACGGCGATTTGATACTGCATAACCGCATCGGACTCAGCGTCCAGGTCACCAGATTCTTGTGCTTGTTGAATAGCAAAATGGCAGTCGCCAATACGTTTGAGGTCTTCGTCTGTACCACGCAATGCAGCGTAATAGGCAGCGATACCCTCAAGTGCGTGGCGAGTTTCAAGCAGATCAAACTGGGATTCAGGATGGTCAGACAGCAGTTCGACCAGAGGGTCGCTTAAACTTTGCCAAAGACTGTTTTGGACAAAAGTACCGCCGCCCTGACGACGAAGCAGGAGTCCTTTCGCTTCGAGACGCTGAATGGCCTCGCGTAGTGAAGGACGAGAAACGTCGAATTGTTTTGCCAATTCGCGCTCTGGTGGGAGTTTTTCGCCGGGACGCAAGGTTCCCTCGAGGATGAGAAACTCCAACTGCTGCTCAATCACATCGGATAGTTTTGGTTGGCGGATTTTGCTGTAGGCCATTTTTTCCCTGTCTCTGCCATTAGCCCTATACCCGTCATACTTCAAGTTGTTGGTGCGTTAGCTGCTCTCGTTCACCCGAATCACTTACTTATGTAAGCTCACCGTGACTCTCTCGTTTGCCGCTTTTCCACAACTCGAATTATTTGGGGTATATCCCCTTCAGACTTCAAATCATCTGGGGCTAGTCAATTGGTATGACCAATTTCACATTCTTGACGCTAAAGTAACAAAGTATTCACCTTCTGTCCATATTGGTTTTGATTGAAATCATTAAACCAGGCACATTTTAACAACATTACAGAAATGACGTTTCAAAGCTGTAACTTTGCACAAATGTCACATTTACTCACACACAGACGTATTTAACGTTTACGAAACAGCAAAAAGTGCCTTTTCTTGCAATATGAACCGATTCATCAGTTTAAAATATGAATATTAATTCAACGAATTCGCTTAACGTGGATAAATAACAGGCGGAATAAATAATTCGGGCGGAAGAACAACTGGTTTCTTTTTATTCAACTCGTCACGGCAATAATAGAAAGCAGGTGCAAACACTGCCACTTACCACTATTCTTTGCGCTGCGGTAGTCCAATGCGCAAAATACTGGAATTAAAAACCGTAAAATAAAGACTACACATTACGGAATTACAAACTTACAGAGGCGCGGCCAGCGCCCTGAAAATGACCACACGAGGTTAAATGATGGAACAAGGCGACACGCTGAAACGCGGCCTTAAAAACCGCCATATCCAGCTCATCGCGCTAGGTGGAGCTATTGGGACAGGCCTGTTTCTGGGCAGTGCGTCTGTCATCCAATCTGCCGGGCCGGGGATTATTCTTGGTTACGCGATCGCAGGCTTTATTGCCTTCTTGATCATGCGCCAGTTAGGTGAAATGGTCGTTGAGGAGCCGGTAGCGGGCTCATTTAGCCATTTTGCTTACAAATACTGGGGCGGATTCGCAGGTTTTGCTTCTGGCTGGAACTACTGGGTACTGTATGTACTCGTTGCCATGGCAGAACTTACTGCAGTTGGTAAATACATTCAGTTCTGGTATCCGGAGATCCCAACCTGGGCATCTGCCGCAGTCTTTTTCGTCGTCATCAATGCCGTTAACCTCACTAATGTAAAAGTGTTTGGTGAGATGGAGTTTTGGTTCGCGATTATTAAAGTCATCGCGGTTGTCGCTATGATCGTATTTGGCGCATGGTTGCTGTTTAGCGATCACGCAGGCCCACAGGCGACAGTGCGCAACTTATGGGAACAAGGTGGATTCCTGCCACACGGCTGGACCGGACTTGTGATGATGATGGCGATTATCATGTTCTCATTCGGCGGTCTGGAGCTGGTTGGGATTACGGCTGCGGAAGCAGATAACCCACAGGTTAGCATTCCGAAAGCAACCAACCAGGTTATCTACCGTATTCTGATTTTCTATGTGGGTTCCCTGGCTGTGCTGTTATCTCTGATGCCATGGACTCGCGTTACCGCTGATACCAGCCCGTTCGTACTTATCTTCCACGAACTGGGTGACACCTTTGTTGCTAACGCACTGAACGTTGTGGTTCTTACCGCCGCGCTGTCTGTTTATAACAGCTGTGTTTACTGCAACAGCCGTATGCTGTTTGGCCTGGCTCAACAAGGCAACGCACCGAAAGCACTGCAGAAAGTTGATAAACGTGGCGTTCCAGTGAATACCATTTTGGTATCTGCTCTGTTCACCGCACTGTGTGTACTGATCAACTACCTGGCACCAGCGGAAGCCTTTGGCCTGCTGATGGCACTGGTGGTGTCTGCACTGGTCATCAACTGGGCGATGATTAGCCTGGCGCATATGAAGTTCCGCCGTGCTAAACAACAACAGGGCGTGAAAACGCGTTTCCCTGCCCTGTTCTATCCATTGGGTAACTATGTCTGCCTGCTGTTTATGGCGGCAGTATTGGTGATTATGGCGATAACTCCAGGAATGGCTATCTCCGTATGGCTGATTCCAGTATGGGTGGTCGTTCTCGGTATCGGTTATTTTATCAAACAGAAGAATCTGAAGAGCGTTAAAGCTTAACTCTCCCTTCTGCTCAAAGCGCCCCGACGAGCCATCGCTCATCGGGGCGCTTTGTTATCTGCTTCACATATTCTTAACAATGACAGTATTGTCCATCTCTGTGGCGGATTACAGACACGCAAATTTTCTCCAATAGCTCAATACTCTTGTCCATATTCTGGTCAGGAGCATTTTCTATGGAAAGCAGCAAATTATCTGTGAAAGAAAAGATTGGCTACGGAATGGGGGACGCCGGATGTAACATTATCTTTGGCGCCATTATGTTGTTTGTTAACTATTTTTATACGGATATTTTTGGCCTTGCCCCGGCATTAGTGGGTGTTATGCTGCTTTCAATCAGGGTGATTGATGCAGTAACTGACCCGATTATGGGCGCCATTGCTGACAGAACGCAGAGTCGCTGGGGACGTTTTCGTCCATGGATTTTATGGATGGCAGCGCCCTTTGCCTTCTTCAGTTACCTGATGTTCACCACGCCTGATTGGGCTTATAGCAGCAAAGTTATCTATGCCTTTGTTACCTATTTCCTGCTCTCTTTAACCTATACCGCAATTAATATTCCTTACTGCTCACTTGGCAGTGTGATTACCAACGACCCCAAAGAACGTGTCGCTTGTCAGTCGTATCGTTTTGTTATGGTTGGTATTGCAACGTTGATTCTCTCGCTTTCCCTGCTGCCGATGGTTGACTGGTTTGGTGGCGGCGACAAAGCCAAAGGCTACCAAATGGCGATGGGTGTGCTGGCGGTACTTGGCATGTGCATGTTCCTGTTCTGCTTCACAACCGTCAGAGAGCGTGTTCGCCCGGCTGTACCCAGCAATGACGATCTCAAAGCAGACCTGAAAGATGTCTGGAAAAACGACCAGTGGGTGCGCATTCTTCTGCTGACACTGTGCAACGTCTGCCCTGGGTTCATCCGTATGGCGGCAACCATGTACTACGTCACCTGGGTGATGGGCCAAAGCACCAGCTTCGCGACATTATTTATTAGCCTCGGCGTAGTCGGCATGATGGGCGGCAGTATGCTGGCTAAAGTGTTAACCGACCGTATCTGCAAACTGAAAGTGTTCTTCTGGACCAACATTGTATTGGCCATTTTCTCCAGCGGTTTCTACTTCCTCGACCCGCACGCCACGACACTGATTGTCGTGATGTATTTCCTGCTGAACATTCTTCACCAGATCCCGTCGCCGCTGCACTGGTCACTGATGGCTGACGTTGACGATTACGGCGAGTGGAAAACAGGTAAACGCATCACCGGCATCAGCTTCTCCGGTAACTTGTTCTTTCTGAAGCTGGGGCTTGCGATTGCAGGCGCAATGGTTGGTTTCCTGCTTTCCTGGTACGGCTACGATGCCGGTGCCAAACAGCAAAGCCCTGAGTCAATTAACGGTATTGTGATGCTGTTTACCATCATCCCTGGCGTTGGCTACCTGATTACCGCAGGCGTTGTGCGCTTGTTGAAAGTTGACCGTGAATTAATGCAGCGCATTCAGGCAGACCTTGAAAAGCGCCGCATCAACTATCGCGAACTGAATGAATATCACGACAGCAAACCTGTTGAAGCCAAACTGTAAGGAAAGCCCTATGAATCAGGAGCAATGGCCTAATCCATTTATTGAGCAGCGCGCCGATCCTTTTATTTTGCTGCATGAAGATTGCTACTACTTTATTGCGTCAGTACCAGAGTACGACAGGCTGGAGATCCGCCGCGCGGACACAATAAGCGAGCTGCCAGAAGCGAAACCTACCGTAGTATGGCGCAAACCCAATCATGGCCCAATGAGCGAGCTTATCTGGGCACCAGAGCTGCATCATATCGACGGTAAGTGGTACATCTATTTCGCTGCCACCCACACACAGGCACTGGATCAGTTAAATATGTTCCAGCACCGCATGTTTGCACTGGAGTGTGCGGATGCAGACCCGCTCACCGGGAAATGGGTTGAAAAAGGCCAGGTAAAAACGCAATTCGACAGCTTCTGTCTTGATGCGACAACCTTCAGTCATCAGGGCAAGCAGTGGTATTTATGGGCGCAGAAGGATCCTGATATTGCAGGTAACTCCAATATCTATCTTGCCGAGCTGGAAACACCCTGGGCCATCAAAGGCACACCGGTGATGTTAAGCAAGCCGGAGCTGGACTGGGAATGCAGAGGTTTTCTGGTTAACGAAGGGCCAGCGGTCGTGGTTCACGGCGATAAGCTGTTTGTCAGCTATTCCGCCAGCGCCACCGATGAAAACTACTGCATCGGCTTGTTGTGGATCGACCTGAATGCTGACCCAACTAACCCTGCTAACTGGCATAAATCGCCACAGCCTGTGTTTGCCACCAGCTACGAGAACAAGCAGTTTGGGCCGGGCCACAACAGTTTTACCAAAACTACAGATGGGAAAGATGTGCTGGTTTATCACGCGCGCAATTACACCGAAATTGAAGGCGATCCGCTGTATGACCCGAATCGCCATACGCGCCTGAAAACGCTCGAATGGGATGAAAACGGTATGCCGGTGTTCGGCATACCGTCTGCAGATAATCGCTAATACTCAGGCGAGCCTATTCCACCAGGCGTTATTGTTGCAGATAGTTTGGACCTGGACTGCGCGGAAAAACCGGAGCGTACACGTAGTACGTGAGGATTTTGAGCACAGCCCAGGTTCAAACTAGCAAATAAAATAGCCTGATGGATTAGGCTTAAACCAGAGTGCCGTAAATCGTCAACAACGCGACAACGACTAAAACAACTAATGATGTTTTCTTCGCCATCGAAACCGCCGCCTTCGGCGTTTTGATTTTATCGAGATGTGGCTCTCGGGCTAGCGAATACTGAGCCAGCCTGGTCAATACCTGATACTGCGAGGTATGGCGATCGGCTAACGACGCAAACCACGCAGGAAGCGCCCTTTCTCCATGTCCCAGTAGTGCATATGCCACACCAAACAGACGCACAGGCACCCAGTCCAGCACATGTAAAATGGTATCAATACCGGAATGCAAACGCTCTTGCGGAGAATGATGGCGCGCAAGCCACGTCTGCCACGCACGCAAAAAAGCGTAACCCGCTAGTGTTACCGGCCCCCAAACACCGCCGACGATAAACCAGAAAAGCGGTGCGAGATAAAAACGAAAGTTAATCCACAACAGCGCATTTTGCAGCTCTTTCAGATACTCACGCTCGTCACAATCGGGTGGAACACCGTGAATCAGCGTCAGTTCACTCGCCATCGCATCTCGCGCGTGACTATCGCCATGGCTCACTGCCTGCAAATACGCATGGTAATGCAGTCGAACCTGCCCTGCGCCAATACACAACACGCCGAGTGCAATCCAGAAAATGAGCAGCGGTACGTTGAAGAACAAACCTTGCAACGCGCGAATACAGAGGAAAACCACCAACATACATAGGGCGGTCATCAGAATGGTACGTAATAACGAAAAGTTTTTTACTCGCCGGAAAAGCACTTCAAGGCGGTGATCTAGCTGCCAGTGTTCGCCCAGCTTAAATAACCGTTCCCAAATCATCACCAGCAGTAATGTAAACAGCGTCATTCCATCTCCTTATTCGGCGTTACCTCTACCGAGTGGCGAAAACGCGACCAGTCGAATGCAGGACCTGGGTCGGTTTTACGCTCCGGTGCAATATCGCAATGTCCCGTCATATGGTCAGCAATTGCCGGATAAACGTTCACCAGCACATCTGTAATCGCAGCAAGCTGTTGATATTGCTCGTCAGTATAGGGCAGTGTATCTGTCCCCTCCAACTCAATACCAATCGAAAAATCGTTACAGCGTTCACGCCCCTGATACAAAGAAACCCCTGCGTGCCAGGCGCGTTTATCAAAAGCTACATATTGAACGATTTCGCCATCACGACGAATAAGACAATGTGCTGAAACTCGTAAATGTGCGATACCCGCGAAGTACGGATGAGCTTGCGAATCAAGTGTTCCGGTAAACAACGCATCAATCCACGGCCCACCAAATTCGCCTGGCGGTAAACTGATGTTATGCACCACCAACAAGGAAGGTGTTTCATTCTCTGGTCGGCAATCGAAATGTGGGGATGGGACATGTTTAACACCCACCAGCCAGCCGTCTTTTAGCTGCATCCACGGTCTCCTTAGAGTGGTACTTGAGGTCGCATCAATGTAGCATGTTTCGACATTAACTAAGCCATTTCGGAGTTTTATCATGCCTCCTCGCCGTTATAACCCAGACCGCCGACGTGACGAGCTTCTCGACCGTATTAACCTTGATATTCCAGAAGCTGTTTCTCAGGCTTTGCGTGAAGATCTTGGTGGTGACGTCAACCCCAATAACGATATCACTGCGCAGCTCCTGGATGCCGATCACCGTTCACATGCCGTAATCATCACCCGTGAAGATGGCGTGTTCTGTGGTAAACGTTGGGTCGAAGAGGTTTTCATCCAGCTTGGTGGAGATGTCAAAGTGACCTGGCATGTTGAAGATGGCGATCTCGTTGCCGCTGACCAGCCACTTTTCGAATTAACTGGATTATCACGCGTGCTATTAACAGGTGAGCGTACCGCGCTTAACTTTGTGCAAACTCTGTCTGGAGTTGCAAGCGAAGTGCGCACCTATGTTGATTTGCTGGCAGGCACAAACACCCAATTGCTAGATACCCGTAAAACTCTGCCGGGTCTACGTACCGCGTTGAAATACGCAGTACTGTGTGGCGGTGGTAGCAACCACCGTTTAGGTCTGTCCGACGCATTTTTGATTAAAGAGAACCACATCATCTCCTCAGGTTCCATTCGCCAGGCGATAGAAAAAGCCTTCTGGTTCCATCCGGATGTACCTGTTGAGGTTGAAGTCGAGTCTCTTGATGAACTGGAACAGGCACTGCATGCCGGGGCTGACATTGTCATGCTCGATAACTTCAACGTTGAAGATATGCGTAAAGCTGTCGCTATCACCAATGGTAAAGCACGTCTGGAAGTTTCAGGAAATGTAACCAAAGAAACTATCCGTGAATTTGCTGAAACAGGTGTCGATTTTATCTCTGTTGGCGCACTGACTAAACATGTCCGCGCGCTCGATCTCTCCATGCGTTTCCGCTAATTTCTGCCAGGCAGATGAGCTAAAACTCATCTGCCTATTTCTTCCCGTTACGGTATCGCTCGCATTTTTATTGCCGTCTCTGCAAATACCTAAAATATTTTGGAAGACAACATCCTGATGTTTACACTCGCACTCGCCTGAAGAATTTAAACGACGCAAAGTGCCGCTATCTCAAACAGGAGCGGCATATGAACAAACAACAAGGATTCACACTTATTGAGCTGATGGTAGTCATCGGTATTATTGCGATTCTTAGCGCCATCGGTATTCCCACCTATCAAAACTACCTGCGTAAAGCGGCTCTGACCGACGTGTTGCAAACCTTCCTGCCCTACCGTACCGCCATTGAACTTTGCGCGATTGAAAGGGGCGGAGTTAGCGAATGTGACGCGGGGAGTAATAGTATCCCTTCACCGAAAACCACCCGCTATGTAAGCAGCATGAGCATCGAACAAGGTGCTGTTACGCTTGCGGGGCAAGAAAGTCTCAACGGGCTGACCATTTCCCTGTCTCCACGCTGGAGTGATGTAGAAGGAATCGAAGGTTGGTCACGAACCTGTAGCGCTACCAGTAATAATTCTCTTCAACAAACCTGCGAAGAAGTCTTCCGTTTTGATAATAAACAAGCGGGAAATTAAACCATGGCAAATCAGCAGATTCTCGCACTGTGTAACCAATATCAGGCGATATTGCTTTCTGAAGCTCCATTGCTGCATATCGCTATTGCACCAAACCCTCCCGTACAGTTTTTTGAAGCATTGCGTTTTATCTGTGATAAGCCTGCCAATGTTGAATACTGGCCAGTTGAGCAGTTGGAAAAAGCAAGGCACTCACGGCCGTCTGTTAGCGCAGAGGAACCTCTTGAGAATACGGCTCCAGTGGTTCAACTGTTGCAAGATACACTCCACAAAGCCCTGCAACTCAGGGCATCAGACATTCACTTCGAACCGGTAGAGCAAGGGTATCAAATTCGTTTTCGCGTTGATGGCGTGCTGCAACTGCAACCCCTGCTGCCAGCGCATCTGGCTGCACCGCTAACCGCACGACTTAAGGTATTGGGAAATCTGGATATAGCAGAACGCCGCCTTCCTCAGGATGGGCAAATGGAGATCGAAATTGAACATCGCAAATGTTCATTTCGCATAGCGACCCTGCCGGTGTATCACGGTGAAAAAGTTGTCTTACGTTTGATGGCACAAACAGAGCAAACCTTTGAACTATCAGAGTTAGGCATGTCACCAGAGGATAGCTCTCGCTTTCAAAGCGCTTTAGCCAATCCGCAGGGCATGATTCTCGTCACTGGCCCCACTGGGAGTGGGAAAACAATCACGCTTTACAGTGCATTAAAGATACTCAACCAAGTCTCAACCAATCTATGTAGCGTTGAAGACCCAATAGAAATCCCTATGCAAGGTCTTAATCAAACGCAAATTAACACTAAAGCGGGGCTTAATTTTCAAAGTGTTTTACGCGCATTACTACGCCAGGATCCGGATATCATCATGGTGGGCGAAATTCGAGATGGCGATACAGCAGAAATAGCCATTAAAGCCGCGCAAACAGGGCATCTGGTACTTTCAACACTGCATACTAATTCCACGACTGAGACTGTCGTTCGTCTCGAACAAATGGGAGTCGAGCGATGGATGTTAGCATCTGCACTGAATATGGTCGTTGCACAGCGCCTGGTACGTAAACTCTGCCCACACTGTAAAGAACAACTCCCCGAAGACATCATCCTACCCACATCGCTTTGGGCAACTGCTTTGCCTCGTTGGCAAGCAACTGGCTGTGAACGCTGTTATGGAGGGTTCTACGGACGAAGTGCATTATTTGAAATTTTGCTTATCGATACAGCACTTCAATCAGCAATTATTGCCGGCATGCCTGCCTATGAAATCGAAACGCTGGCAAGACAACAAGGCATGATGACGCTATTTGAAAGTGGCTGCCAGGCTGTTGAACAAGGGCTAACCACTCTCGAAGAACTATATCGGGTGCTTGGTGTTCCTCATGACTAAGTTTGTACTCTGGCACTGGAAAGCAGTCGATCAACACGGGCAAATTCAACAAGGGGATGTGCTTGCGGATGATGCGGAATCTGTCAGCGAACAGTTAATCACTTCGGACCTCCAGCTTTTACAATTGCGGAAAATATCGCACACCCGCCGAGGTTGCTGGCATATTAAGCAAAAAATACAGGTATTCCGCCAGTTGGCGACGTTGCTTCAGGCGGGAATATCCTTGTCTGACGGACTAATACTTATTGCGCAGCAACACCCTTTTGGTGAATGGCGGGCATTACTTAAGGACATCGGGCATCGCGTTTCTAATGGCATCTCTTTTTCTGCCGCCTTACAACAATGGCCTGGGATTTTCCCGCCGTTGTTCATCGCTCTGATTCATATTGGTGAGCTAACCGGAAAGCTAGACGAGTGCTGCCAAAAGCTGGCAGCTCAACAAGAAAAACTGTACCAGCTGCGTAAAAAGGTCATGAAAGCCCTGCGTTATCCACTGTTTATCGTAGCGATAGCACTACTGGTGACTATCGGGATGATGAGTTTTGTACTGCCTGAATTTGCCAATATTTATCGTTCATTTAATGCCCCCTTACCCGCTATTACAGTGGCGGTAATGGCAGTATCAAACTGGGTAACAACACAGGGAGCATGGTGGCTGTTAGCCACTCTTATACTCACGGCCTTTGGCTATTATTTGCGAACAAAGAAACCTCACTGGCAAGAGTACGAACAACGTCTGATGCTGCAAACCCCACTGCTCGCTCCGCTATGGCGTGGGCAAATCCTTAGCCAAATCTATACCACGCTATCCCTTTCCCAGCAGGCAGGAATTCCCTTGCTACAAGGGCTTAAAGCTGTAGAAACCACTTTGCCGCAACTACTGTGGAAGAAGGTTATTGTGCAAATAAACCACCAAGTGACTCAAGGAATCCCCCTGTGGCAAACACTCTCACAAAGCGAGCGCTTCACACCATTGTGTTGCCAATTGATACGAATAGGAGAAGAGTCAGGCGCCCTGGATTTAATGCTCGAGAAGCTAGCGAGTTGGCATCATAACCATACCGAGGAACTGGCAGACAATCTTGCCGCCGCTCTGGAGCCAGTAATGATGTTAGTTGTGGGGATTATCATTGGGACGCTGGTCATCGCGATGTATCTGCCTATTTTTCAGTTAGGCGATGCAATGAGTGCGGGATGACGGCGTAGCGAAAATGCCACGCCGTATGTCGCTGATAGCTTAGAGGCTATTGAAAACGCGGTTTTCCTGCTCATTCACACGAATGAACGTAGTACGCTTGGTCAACTCTTTCAGGCGAGAAGCACCAACGTAAGTACATGCAGAGCGCAGGCCACCCATAATATCGCGGGCAGTATTTTCAACAGGGCCACGCAATGGCAACTTAACGGTTTTGCCTTCTGCTGCACGGTACTGTGCAACCCCACCAACATGGCGGGTCATCGCAGATTCGGAGCTCATACCGTAGAACAGCATGAATTTCTCGCCGTTTTCTTCAACGATTGTGCCACCACTTTCGTCATGACCAGCCAGCATACCGCCCAGCATCACGAAATCTGCACCACCGCCAAATGCTTTAGCAACATCGCCCGGCATAGTACAACCGCCGTCACTGACAATCTGGCCACCGAGGCCATGAGCAGCATCAGCACATTCAATAACAGCAGAAAGTTGCGGGTAACCAACACCTGTTTTCACACGAGTAGTACATACAGAACCAGGGCCGATACCGACTTTAACGATGTCCGCACCGGAAAGGATAAGCTCTTCGCACATTTCGCCAGTAACAACGTTACCTGCACAGATAACTTTATCCGGCCATGCTTCACGCGCTTTAGAAACGAACTGAGTGAAGTGTTCGGAGTAGCCATTAGCCACATCGATACAGATAAATTTCAGCGCTGGGTTCAAAGAAAGAATCTGTTTGGTCTTCTGGAAATCAGCGTCGGATGTACCGGTTGAAACCATCACGAACTTCAGGATGTCGTCTGAAGCAGACTTAACGAAGTTGCTCCACTCTTCAACAGAGTAGTGCTTATGCACGGCGGTGAGGATATCAAACGAGGCCAATGCTTGAGCCATGCCGAATGTACCAACGGTGTCCATGTTAGCAGCAATGATCGGAACACCTGACCATGCAATACCGGAGTGTTTGAAAGTGAACTGGCGCTCGAGCTCTACATCAGAGCGGCTTTTCAGTGTGGAACGTTTCGGGCGGATAAGAACGTCTTTAAAACCTAACTTCAAATCTTCTTCAATACGCATGTTGCAGATTCCTGGGTCGAATGGCGAAGGACGCGTGAACGCAATCAGCAATCTATATCCTGAATAATTCAAGTTGCAGAAAGGCGCAAGGGAGCAAATCCCCGGGAGCTTACTTGAGTAAGTAACTGGGGTTTGTGAGTGCGGCCAACACATCTGCGGCTTGAAGTATGGCGGGTATAACTACCAATTCCAGTGACGCTATCATACGCACTATTAATGCAGCCGCAAGACTGCGAAAACAGTCTTTTTTACGCTACAATCGTTAAAATTTACCTTAGAAATATAAAATCGCTTCAGGGTCCGACTCTTATGGTTTATACGGTTGCATTAACGGGTGGCATTGGCAGTGGTAAGAGTACTATCGCCGATAACTTTTCCCGCTTAGGTATTACCGTTGTTGATGCTGATGTGATTGCGCGTCAGGTCGTAGAGCCAGGTCAGCCCGCTCTTCGCATTATTTCTGACCATTTTGGTGATGAGATCCTCCTTCCGGATGGCACTCTCAACCGTCGAGCTCTTCGCGCAAAGATCTTTTCTTCAGCTGAACAGAAAAAATGGCTCAACGCGCTGCTACACCCACTTATCCATCAGCGAACCCAAGATGAAATCAACCAGGCTCTTTCACCCTACGTTTTGTGGGTTGTTCCGTTGTTAATTGAGAATAACCTACAACAAAAGGCCGATCGTGTTCTGGTTGTTGATGTCTCGCCAGAAGTGCAAATCGCACGTACTATTGCGCGCGATAAAGTTAGTCGCGAACATGTGCTGCAAATCCTTGCAGCACAGGCGACACGCGAGGCACGCTTAAGCGCCGCCGATGATGTAATTAATAATGATGGTGGCACTGCACAAGTGGCCGCACATGTTGACCGTCTGCACCGCCAGTATCTGGAACTGGCAGCCCAGGCCGCACAGCAGGATAACGAATAATGAGCACCCAGATTCTTTTTGAGCACCCACTTAATGAAAAAATGCGTACCTGGTTGCGTATCGAGTTCTTAATCCAACAACTCGAAAGTTCATTACCAGTAGACGAAACGGCCAAAGCACTTCATTTTTTCCGCAATATCGGTGACCTGCTTGATGTCTTTGAGCGCGGTGAGATTCGCACAGATATTCTTAAAGAACTGGAACGCCAGCAGCGTAAGTTATTGAACTGGTCTGAAGTTCCGGGTGTAGATATGCAGCGAATTGATTCACTGCGTAGCCAACTCAAAGAACGCGGCGGTGTTTTAATGGCAGCTCCTCGCCTGGGGCAGGCATTACGTGAAGACCGTTTGATTGCCCTGGTTCGCCAGCGTCTGAGTATTCCTGGCGGGTGCTGTAGCTTTGATTTGCCAACATTGCACATCTGGCTGTATTCACCTCAAGATCAACGCGATGCACAAATTAATAGCTGGCTTGCGACGTTGCAGCCATTAAAGCAATCGCTGGATCTGGTACTCGATATTATTCGTAATTCTGCACCCTTCCGTAAACAAACCAGCCTGAATGGTTTTTATCAGGATAACGGGGATGATGCCGATTTACTGCGTTTACAGCTGGACCTTTCGTCGCAACTTTATCCGCAGGTTTCTGGTCATAAGAGCCGTTTTGCGATCCGTTTCTTACCGCTGGATAGCGAAAATGGGCTCATCCCTGAACGTCTCGATTTTGAGCTGGCGTGCTGTTAAGGAGCTAATATGACTGAAGCAATAAAAGTGAATTGCCCGGGCTGCGGTAAAGTTGTCATCTGGGATGAAACCAGCCCATATCGTCCATTTTGCTGCAAACGCTGCCAGTTGATTGACCTAGGTGAATGGGCCGCCGAGGAAAAACGAATTCCTAGCAGCGGCGATTTATCAGAAAGCGACGACTGGAGTGAAGAAGATCTGCGTTAACCTTGCTGTAATTTGCTAATTACCGGTTCATTAGCTGGTGGAAAATCTGACGCCACCAGCGCATTTTGCGCAATCCATTGACCCGGTTGCCCTTCTTTTCCCCACGGCTCGCCTTCCCAGTTTTCCACCATGAAAAACCACAGTGTGATATGCCTGTCCGGGAACTGGTAAGCCAGTTTATCAAACAGTGTGAAATTGGTGGCTGTAATACCTGTTTCTTCCTGAAGTTCACGGACTAATGCTTGTTCAGGCGTTTCATCGGCTTCAATCTTCCCACCGGGAAACTCAAGCTTGTTGGCCATATGTGCATCAACCGCTCTTTGAGTAATGAAAATTTCACCCGTTTTATTGCGGATGATACCGACGGCGATTTGTAGTTGTTTCATTTTTGTACAGGCACTCCATAGAAAAAAGGCGCAGCAAGCTGCGCCTTTATCGACAATTACGTGTTTAGCTTAAACGGCCATGACACTGTTTGAATTTCTTACCAGAACCGCATGGGCACGGATCATTACGACCCACTTTGCGCTCACCGGTTTCTGCTGCCAGTGATTCTGCAGCCAGTGTGTCGTCATCCTGGTGGCTCAGCTGTTGCATCTGTGCCAGGCGCTCAGCTTCTTCACGGCGCTGCTGTTCCATTGCCTCAACTTCTTCTGGCATACGAACCTGCACTTTGCTCAGCGTGCTGATCACTTCATATTTCAGCGCTTCAAGCATGGAAGCAAACATCGCAAAGGATTCACGCTTATATTCTTGCTTAGGATCTTTTTGCGCATAGCCACGCAAGTGGATACCCTGGCGCAGGTAATCCATCGCTGCAAGGTGCTCTTTCCACAGTGAATCCAGAGTCTGCAACATGACGCCTTTTTCGAAGTGACGCATCATTTCAATGCCAACCACTTCTTCTTTACGTTGATACACTTCAATAGCGTTTTGCAAGATACGCTCACGCAGTGTTTCTTCATGCAGCTCCGGCTCTTTATCCAGCCACTCTTTAATTGGCAGCTCGAGATCAAAGTCGTTTTTCAGGCGCTCTTCCAGACCTTCAACATCCCACATTTCTTCCAGTGATTGCGGTGGAATGTGTGCGTCGATAGTCACTTTAAAGACGTCTTCGCGGATGCTGTTGATGGTTTCGCTAACGTCGCTCACATCCAGCAATTCGTTACGCTGGCTGTAGATCGCGCGACGCTGATCGTTGGCCACATCATCATATTCCAGAAGCTGTTTACGGATATCGAAGTTACGGCTTTCAACTTTACGCTGGGCGTTAGCAATTGCCTTAGTAACCCATGGGTGTTCAATCGCTTCGCCCGGTTTCATACCGAGTTTACGCATCATGCCTGAAACACGATCCGATGCGAAAATACGCATCAGTGAATCTTCCATGGACAGGTAGAAACGAGATGAACCCGCATCACCCTGGCGACCGGAACGGCCACGGAGCTGGTTATCGATACGGCGAGATTCGTGACGCTCAGTACCAATGATGTGCAAACCACCCGATGCCAGAACTGCATCATGACGAATCTGCCACTCAGCTTTAATCTGCGCGATTTGTTCAGGAGTTGGGTCTTCAAGCTCAGCAACTTCTGCTTGCCAGCTACCACCCAACACGATATCCGTACCACGGCCTGCCATGTTGGTTGCGATGGTCACGGCGGCTGGATAACCGGCCTGAGCAACAATACCCGCTTCGTTAGCGTGGAACTTGGCGTTCAGAACGTTGTGTTTGATTCCAGCTTTGGTCAATTCAGCAGAAACCACTTCGGATTTCTCGATTGAAATAGTACCGACCAGCACAGGCTGACCGTTGGTAGTACGCTCTTTAATATCTTCAATGATTGCCACAATCTTGTCTGCTTCAGTCATATAGACCAAATCAGGCATGTCTTTACGAATCATTGGGCGGTTAGTTGGCACAACGATGGTATCGAGCTTGTAGATAGAGCTGAATTCGAACGCTTCGGTATCCGCAGTACCCGTCATACCCGCCAGTTTTTCATACAGACGGAAGTAGTTCTGGAAGGTAATGGATGCCAACGTCTGGTTTTCGTTCTGAATGTCCACGCCTTCTTTGGCTTCAACAGCCTGGTGCAGGCCATCAGACCAGCGGCGACCTTGCATGGTACGACCGGTGTGTTCATCAACGATGATAACTTCGCCATCTTTAACGATGTAGTCAACGTCACGGGTGAACAGCACATGCGCACGCAGTGCAGCAGTCACGTGGTGCATTAGCATAATGTTAGTTGGGGAGTACAAAGACTCGCCTTCTTCCATAATGCCTTCCTGAACCAGCAACTCTTCAACCAGTACCAGACCACGTTCAGTAATGTTTACCTGACGAGATTTTTCGTCCACCGAGAAGTGGCCTTCGCCCTGGAAAGTATCAGAATCTTCTTTTTCCTGACGGATCAGGCTCGGGATGATTTTGTTTACTTTACGGTACATCTCGGAGCTGTCTTCAGCTGGACCAGAGATGATAAGCGGCGTACGCGCTTCATCGATAAGAATTGAGTCAACCTCATCCACCAATGCATAGTGCAGTTTGCGCTGAACGCGTTCTTCAGGGCTGAATGCCATGTTGTCGCGCAGGTAGTCAAAGCCGTATTCGTTGTTGGTGCCGTAAGTGATGTCTGCTGCATAAGCTTCACGCTTTGCTGGTGCAGGCATGTTTGGCAAGTTGATGCCAACGCTCAAGCCCAGGTATTCGAACAGCGGACGGTTGTTTTCAGCATCACGCTGAGCCAGATAGTCGTTCACGGTAACAACGTGAACACCACGGCCACTTAAGGCGTTCAGGTATGCAGGCAGAGTAGCCGTCAGTGTTTTACCTTCACCAGTACGCATCTCTGCGATACAACGTTCGTTCAGAACCATACCGCCGAGCAACTGCACGTCGAAGTGGCGCATGCCGAATACACGTTTACTCGCCTCGCGAACAACAGCAAAAGCTTCTGGGATCAGATTCTCCAGCACTTCACCTTTCTCAAGGCGCGCACGGAATTCGCCCGTTTTTGCTTTTAATTCATCATCGGAAAGTTTTTCAATTTCCGGTTCCATGCTGTTAATCAGGGTGACAACTTTACGCATACGACGCAGGGTGCGGTCGTTACGGCTACCGAAAACTTTAGTTAATAATTTGATTAGCATAATTAATTCTCAAACGCCTACCGTCAGGGCAGAGCTAAAAATAACGTTATAATTAAAGGAAATGGAGTTAGCTGAGGCGTTGTGGGCCAGCGCGGATACCCTGTACCTGGCTTATCCAAATGGCAAGACTAAAAGTCTCGACAGCTGGGGATTGCCAAAGTGCAGTGTGGCGCACAATAACTGGGGGTTTGCTTTCCTGAGTGAGCAGCGCACTGAGCGTGTCCAGTAAAGCGAGTTTATGTGCCTGAAGTGGCAAACTCTCTTGTGCTGCTGGCTGCGTTTGCGGTGCCATTGCAAAAGAAAGGTGACGAATTACAGTTCGAATTGCATGCTGATGCCAGTAATCGACACTAAATGATGGTCGGCGGGTACTTTCCTGCAATAATGCCAGACTATTGAAGCTGACCTTGTTGAGGTAATCGTGGCTACTGGTGGATGTTTCAGCAGGGGCTGTTGGCTCGGTATTTTGGCTGAGCGCAGGCATACCAAAACTCGCCGCGACCATCCCTAATAAGAGATGCGGCCAGAAATAACGTCTGCCAAACTGTCGCCAACAATTTAGAATACCAATCACTTTATCCGCCGGAGCATTATGTATGCGTGATAGTCGCCCACAATCTTTAGATCATTTGTTCGATGATGCTGGAGCCGAAAGCGTGTTGCAAAACGTGCAACAACGCGCAACTGCACTACTTAGGCTCAACAGGGCTGTGAAAGGGATATTACCCGCTCAACTACATCCCTGGTGCCGGGTAGCAAATTTCCGACAAGGCATTCTCGTACTTGAAACTGCAAATGCTAGCTGGTTGATGCGTTTACGCTATGAACAAGCCACGCTACTGAGTGCATTACGTGCACAAATATTACCATCATTGACATCAATCGACATCAGGATTAATCCATCACTGGCTGCAATTGGGCAAGAATCAGTACAAGAAAACAGCATTCAAACAGTGAAGGGGAAAACTGAAGGGGTTAACAGAGTTCTGAGTCAGCAAAGTGCAGAGGCATTAAGAATGGTGGCTGAACGTAGCCCTGAGAAACTGAAGGCAATAATAGAACGACTGGCATCATTGGCCGGAGAGAGTACCAATGAAACCAGTCGCAATAAATAATTCTGGTGTTATGCCAGAACCATTTTTGGTGCTTTGAACGCTAGCGGGAGCTCAGCATCGTCTTCGAAGGTTGCCCATTCCCAGGCTTCCTGCTTCGCCAGAACCGCTTGAAGCAATTTGTTATTCAGCGCATGACCAGATTTATAGGCGGTAAACGCGCCGATAATGTTGTGGCCGCACATGAACAAGTCACCAATTGCATCGAGCATTTTGTGACGAACGAATTCATCTTCAAAACGCAAGCCGTCTTCGTTCAGTACGCGATAATCGTCAACAACGATGGCACAATCGAAGCTACCGCCCAGGCACAAACCACGGGACTGCAGATATTCGATATCACGCATGAAACCGAAGGTACGAGCACGACTAATCTGGCGCATAAACGCGTCAGCAGAGAAGTTCATGCTGTAGCGTTGGGTGCTGGCATCAATCGCCGGATGGTTAAAGTCGATGGTAAAATCCAACGAGAAACCATTATACGGCTTGAATTCAGCCCATTTGTCGCCGTCTTCAACGCGCACTGTTTCTTTAACGCGTACAAATTTCTTCGCACAGTTTAATTCGTCAATCCCGGCATCAAGCAGCAGGTAGACGAATGGCGCTGCACTACCGTCCATAATTGGGATTTCAGGGGCATTGACTTCAATAATGATGTTATCAATACCTAATCCCGCAAGGGCGGCATTCAAATGCTCAACGGTAGAAATCCGCACATCGTGCTCGTTCACCAGGCAAGTACAGAGCATGGTATCACGCACAGATTTGGCATCTGCCGGAAAATCTACCGGAGGATTCAAGTCAGTGCGACGATAGATGACCCCGGTATTTGCCGGCGCAGGGCGTAACGTCAGCATGACTTTCTTGCCGGTATGTAAACCGACACCAGTCGCCTGAACGATACGTTTAAGAGTCCTTTGTTTGATCATCGTATAATCTCGCCAAATTAACTATCCAACCGAAGTGTATATCACAATCGGTGGGCCAGTTTAGCACAAAGAGCGCAGTTCCCCAAATTCCGGTTTATTCTTAATCAGCTTGCTTGCGCAAAAACGCTGGAATATCCAGATAATCAGGCTCTTTCGTCGTTTGTGGCGTATTGTCATTAACTACCTTGGCAACAGGTTTCTGCTCTTGCTGAAGCGGAGCCATACCGTGTTGTTGGTAGCGATCCATAACTGGCTGCTGAGTCTGCTTGTTAGTAACCAGGGTAATTTCTGGACGTTTGTCCATGCCAATACCGGTTGCAACAACAGTTACACGCAGTTCGTCGTTCATCTCTGGATCCAGAGAAGTACCGATAACCACAGTCGCGTTATCAGATGCGAACGCACGAATGGTGTTACCCACAGTTTCGAACTCATCCAGACGCAGGTCGAAGCCAGCGGTGATGTTGACCAGAACGCCACGAGCGCCGGACAGATCGATGTCTTCCAACAGTGGGCTGGAAATCGCCATTTCTGCCGCTTCTTCAGCACGGTCTTCGCCACTTGCAACACCAGAGCCCATCATGGCATAACCCATTTCGGACATTACGGTGCGCACGTCAGCAAAGTCGACGTTCATCAGGCCCGGACGAGTAATCAGTTCTGCGATACCCTGCACTGCGCCTTTGAGCACATCGTTTGCTGCGCCAAAAGCGTCAAGCAAAGAAATACCACGGCCCAGCACTTTCAACAATTTGTCGTTAGGGATGGTGATCAAGGAGTCGACGTGCTTAGAGAGCTCAGCAATACCCTGCTCCGCGAATGCCATGCGCTTCTTGCCTTCGAAATTGAATGGCTTAGTCACAACAGCAACGGTCAGAATGCCCAGATCTTTAGCAACCTCTGCAACTACAGGTGCAGCACCTGTACCTGTACCACCGCCCATACCTGCAGCGATAAATACCATGTCTGCGCCTTCAAGGGCCGCACGTAACGCGTCACGGTCTTCTTCCGCAGCGGTACGACCCACTTCAGGATTCGCTCCAGCTCCCAGACCTTTGGTAATACCATTACCAATCTGGATAGTCTGGCCTACAGCAGTTTTACGTAACGCTTGAGCATCAGTATTCACTGCAAAGAATTCAACACCTTCGATGCGTTCACGCACCATGTGTTCAACGGCATTACCGCCGCCACCACCGACGCCGATGACTTTAATCACCGCGTCGTTGGTCAGTTCCATAGGTTCAAACATAGTTTCTCTCCGTTTTGTGCCTGTCGCCTGAGACCGCTAATTTTGTCTGGTCTCTTATAAAATTTAAAACTCTTTTCTCAGCCAGCTGTTGATTCGTTTAATCCATGAGCCGACAGAGGTTCGTTTTTCCACTTCTGCTTCACCACTGAGATGTGTTTCTTTCCCGTAGTGCAGCAAGCCGACTGCTGTGGAGTAATAAGACTCCTGGGCATAATCAGTCAGGCCTGTAATATTAAGCGGTTGCCCGATACGTACTTGCGTATGGAACACCCGTTGTGCACAGGCAGCCAGCCCTTCGATTTGCGCGGCACCACCTGTCAGAACAATCCCAGCGGCCAGGTGGTGCTTCACACCTTGCTGGCGAAGTTGTTCTTGTAACTGCAAAATCTCTTCGTTTACCAGGTTCAATAATTCGGTATAACGAGGCTCGATAACTTCTGCGAGCGTCTGGCGTTGTAGGCTACGCGGTGGACGTCCACCTACGCTTGGCACTTCAACGTTTTCGTCTTTACCTACTATCGAACCCAGCGCGCAGCCATGGCGCACTTTAATGGCTTCAGCATCACTCGGTGGAGTGCCGAAAGCATATGCGATATCACTGGTCACCACATTCCCGGCATAAGGGATAACTTTGGTGTGGCGTAATGCGCCGCCAGTGTAAACCGCGATGTCCATAGTACCACCACCGACATCGACTACGCAGACCCCTAATTCACGTTCATCTTCGGTCAATACTGCATAGCTCGCTGCAAGACCTGCAAAAATTAGTTGGTCAACTTTGAGGCCACATCGTTCAACAGCTTTGACGATGTTTTTAGCCATATCGTTGTGGCAAGTAATCAAGTGCACTTTAGCCTGCATACGTACACCCGATAAACCTACAGGATTTTTGATGCCTTCCTGGTAGTCAATCGCGTATTCTTGCGGGATTACATGCAAAACACGATGTTCGTCACGTACACGCACCGACTTTGCGGTGTGAACAACGTTCTCAACGTCTTCCTGCGTCACTTCTTCTTCAGAGATTGGCACCATACCAATCTCGTTTTGACAGCTAATATGCTTACCTGACAGCGCAAGGTAGACCGAAGATATCTGGCAATCAGCCATCAACTCGGCTTGGTCTATCGCACGTTGAACGCATTTAACGACTGACTCAAGATCGTTTACGCCACCTTTGTCCATACCACGCGATGGGCAACTGCCCACGCCAATAATATTGACCATACCGTCAGGCAGAACTTCCCCTACTAAAGCGGCAACCTTTGCGGTACCGATCTCCAGTCCTACTACCAGTTTTCTGTCCGTCGCCTTGATCATTGTTATTCTGCCTGTGCCTGATTCTGTTGCTGATTAGGATTAGGTTGTTCTGTTACGGGAGCAGGCTGCCAGCCTACTGCCGCGCCTGAGTCATAACGCAAGTCGACATAACTAATCCTTTTGTTGTCGGCTTGCTCTTGCTGCTGCAGAACAGGGTAAAGTTCCACAAAGCGACTCAAGCGTTTCATCGTATCGCCCCGGCCCAAGTTGAGCTTAATGCCATTATTCAACGTCAATTGCCAGGAACGACGAGCGGTCATCGCCGCTTCTTTCAACGTAAATTTATCCTTTGCCAGCACTGCGCCCATGTCGCGGAAGCCTTCCAACACTTCACCTTCACTGCCTTCTGGCCCGGATAACATAGGTAAAGTCTGCTTTGCAGAACGTTCTGCAGGAACACTAAACGAATTTCCTTGCGCATCAATCATATGCTGATCATTCCAGCGCGCGATGGGCACATATTCAACCAGATGAATCTTCAATTCGTCGGGCCACTGCTTTCTTACACTCGCCTGCTTAATCCATGGCAAGCGTTCAATTTGCTGCTGGATGATATTCACATCCTGGGTCATAAAGGTGCCAGGGGGCCCAAGTGCCAGAATTGACTGACGAATATCATCGTTACGGGTGTAATGCCGTTCACCAGTAACCACCAACTTCGATAGCGGCAGGCGCTGAGCATCTTCCATCCAGCCGACCACAATCCAGCCGCCGATAAATACCGTAAACAGTACTGCGCTCAGGAAAATTATCCCGGCCAGTCGCCCACCATTACTGCGACGAGAACTGGTTTCTTCTTCTTCCTGGCGATTACGCGTATTCAGAGCTGCTTGCGACATATCAGTCTGCCAACTCCAGAATACGCACTACCAGTTGAGAGAACGTCATACCTGCCTGACGTGCTGCCATTGGCACAAGACTATGGCTGGTCATACCCGGAGAGGTGTTAACCTCAAGCAGATAAAACTGACCGTCGCTATCTAGCATGACGTCTACGCGCCCCCAGCCACTGCAGCCCAAAACTTGCCAGGCTTGCAGCACTAAAGCCTGCAATTCTTGTTCGCGCTGCTCAATTAAACCGCTCGGGCAGAAATATTGTGTCTCATCAGAGAGATACTTCGCCTCATAATCATAGAAAATTCCAGCGGGTTGGATACGAATTGACGGTAATATTTCTTCGCCAAGAATCGCAACCGTGTACTCAGGGCCACTTAACCATTTCTCAATGAGCACTTCTTCGTCATGTTCGAAGGCTAATTCAAGCGCTGCAGGCAGTGCTGCAACGTTATCAACCTTAGACATACCAACGCTTGAGCCTTCACGGCTTGGCTTAACGATGACAGGCAGCCCTAAGCTTGCGATGCGTTCAACTGTAGTTGCACTAATGCCCGCTTCAACATCACGACGAGTTAACGCAACCCACGGAGCAACCGGTAAATCTGCACCTTTCCACAGCAATTTGGTACGCAATTTATCCATAGTGACAGCAGAAGCCATCACGCTGCTACCGGTGTACGGCAACTTTAAGAATTCCAGCAATCCTTGCAGCGTTCCGTCTTCCCCGCCACGACCATGTAAGGCAATAAAAACTTTGTCAAAACCCAGCGCTTTTAGCTCGGTCACTGGCGTGTTTTTAGGATCGACTTCGTGTGCATCAATTCCTGCTTCTCGAAGACCTGCAAGCACTGCAGCTCCTGATTGCAATGACACCTCACGTTCAGCGGAAGTACCGCCCAGCAGGACAGCGATTTTATCAGCCATGTTGGTCTCCTTCCTTAGTGTGGGGCTGCAATTTGAATTCAGCCAGGTTTCTGGCAACTTTTCCAACATTTCCCGCACCTTGCACCAGGATCAAGTCATTTCCCGACAAAACGGGTGCTAAAACGTCAGCGATCTGACTGGCATCAGGCACCAGAATCGGGTCCACTTTTCCGCGGCCACGAATGGTGCGGCAAAGTGAACGACTATCAGCACCGGGAATTGCAGCTTCGCCAGCAGAATAAACGTCCAGCATCAGCAATGAATCCACTTGCGACAATACGTTAGCAAAGTCATCGTACAAATCACGGGTACGAGTGAAACGGTGTGGCTGGAAAATCATGACCAGGTTTTTATCCGGCCAGCCCGCGCGCGCCGCCTTAATGGTTGCATCGACCTCTGTCGGATGGTGACCGTAGTCATCCACCAGCATTGCAGTACCTTCTTTGCCATTCACTTGCGCGAGTGGATACTCACCGAGGAAATCAAAGCGGCGGCCTGTCCCCTGGAAGCTTTCCAGGGCACGCAGAATATCGGCATCATCAATACCTTCTTCTGTGGCAACAGACACCGCAGCAGCCGCATTTAATGCATTGTGGCGGCCAGGTGCATTCAGGGTAACGTGCAACGCAGGTTTATCCTGACGCGAAATAGTGAAGTGGCCCTGAGCCCCTTTCTGCAGATAACTTTCAATGCGCACATCCGCATCTTCGCTAAAACCGTATGTAGTGATTTTGCGACCTACGCGCGGCAACAACTCGCGGATCACCGGATCATCGACACACATTACAGCTAAGCCGTAGAACGGTAAGTTGTGCAGGAAGTTAATAAACGTCTGCTTTAAGTTCTCGAAGTCACCCTGGTAAGTGTCCATGTGGTCAGCTTCGATATTCGTGACCACAGAAACCATTGGTTGCAGGTGTAGGAATGACGCATCACTCTCATCTGCTTCTGCAATCAGGTAACGGCTGTGACCTAAACGCGCATGTGTTCCTGCCGCTTTAACCAGGCCGCCATTCACAAAAGTAGGATCGAGGCCTGCTTCTGCATAAATACTAGAAATCATCGCCGTAGTGGTCGTTTTACCGTGCGTACCGGCAATCGCGATGCCATGGCGGAAACGCATCAGCTCGGCCAGCATTTCGGCACGACGAATAACGGGAATACGTGCTTCATGAGCTGCAACAATTTCCGGGTTATCCATAGAGATAGCTGTGGAAACCACCACAACGCTCGCATCAAGCACGTTTTCCGGGCGATGGTTGAAATAAATCGTGGCGCCCAGCGCCGACAACTGCTGAGTGACCGGGTTCGGAGCCAGATCAGACCCACTAATCTGGTAACCTTCGTTAGCTAAAACTTCGGCAATACCGCCCATACCAGCGCCGCCGATGCCAACAAAGTGAATGTGCCGGACGCGACGCATCTCGGGCACGATAGAACGCAGTTTCGCCAGTTGTTGTGTATTCATTCTCTAACCTGCAGCGTCAAACGCCATTACTTCAAATATTCATGGGCAACATAGCCACCCACAATGATTACGCCAGTGCTGCGGCGCTCACTTCTTTTGCTACCCGCTCTGTGGCATCAGGAATGGATACAGCACGCGCACGCTCGGCCATTGCCAATAACGTTGCTCTGTCCCACCCGGCGAGAGTTTGGGTAACGGCATCCACGGTAAACTGCGGTTGCTCCAGTATTTTTGCCGCTCCAGCTTTTTCCAACGGCAGCGCATTCCAGTATTGCTGCCGGTCTTTGTGCTGGAAGGGAACAAACAGTGCAGGTAACCCTGCGGCCGCGACTTCACTAACGGTTAATGCACCGGAGCGACAGACCACGACATCGGCCCACGCGTAAGCGGCGGCCATATCATCAATAAATTCGGTTACTTTATGCTGAGGCTGTCCTGCGTCGGCATAACCTTGCTTAACAAACTCTTCGCCACCTTTGCCACTCTGGTGCCAAATGGTGATGGCATCGCCCAGGCGACCTGCAACCTGCGGGATGGTCTGGTTCAGCACACGTGCGCCCTGAGAACCACCAACAACTAATACCCGCACAGGGCCTTCGCGCCCGGAAAAACGTTCTTGTGGCAATGGTAAAGCCAGCACATCCGTACGTACCGGGTTGCCCACTACGTCAGCATTTGGGAATGCGCCCGGAAATGCCTGCATCACTTTTTTAGCGATCCTGGACAGCCATTTGTTGGTCAACCCGGCAATACCGTTTTGCTCATGCAACACCACCGGAATACCCAGAGACCATGCCGCCAGACCACCTGGACCAGACACATAACCGCCCATGCCCAGAACCACATCCGGACGATAGGCCTTCATGATGGCCCGCGCTTGGCGCCAGGCATTGAAAATACGAACCGGCGCCAGCAACATTGCTTTCAGGCCTTTGCCACGCAAGCCAGAAATACGAATAAAATCGATCTCAATTCCATGCTTCGGAACTAAGTCAGCTTCCATACGATCGGGGGTTCCGAGCCAGCGTACTTGCCAGCCCTGAGCCATCAAGTGATGAGCAACTGCAAGACCCGGGAACACATGCCCGCCGGTCCCGCCTGCCATCACCATTAACCGCCGGGTTTGATTACTCATCGCACACCCTTCGTAAACGCCTGCGCTTTGGCCAGACGTGTTTCATGATCGATACGCAGCAACATCATGATTGCTGTAGACATAATTAATAGACTCGAACCACCGTAACTGATCAGTGGTAATGTCAGGCCTTTCGTTGGCAGCATACCCGCTGCTGCACCCACGTTTACCAGTGCCTGGAAACTAAACCAGACTCCAATTGAGCAACCTAAGAAGCCCGCAAAACGCTGGTCCATTTCTAATGCACGTTTGCCGATGGACATCGCACGAAAAGCCACGAAGAATACCATCAATAAAGCCAGTACCACACCGATATATCCCAGCTCTTCAGCGATAATCGAGAAGATGAAGTCGGTATGTGCTTCTGGTAAATACTCGAGTTTTTGAACTGAGTTACCTAAACCCTGCCCCCACAATTCGCCGCGTCCAAATGCCATCAGAGACTGTGTTAGCTGGTAACCACTACCAAACGGGTCATCCCATGGGTTCCAGAATGACGTTACGCGGCGGATACGATACGGTTCAGCCAGGATCAGCAGAATAACGGCTGAGATACCCATACCGATAATGGCCAGGAACTGCCAGAGTTTGGCTCCCGCAAGGAACAGCATCGCAAGCGTGGTAACAAACAGCACAACCACCGTACCAAGGTCAGGCTGCGCCAGCAGTAGCACGGCTAATACCAGAATAACGCCCATCGGCTTGAGGAAGCCGCGCAGGTTATTACGCACCTCATCAACCTTACGAACCAGATAGTTGGCGAGATAACAGAACAACGACAGTTTAGTGAATTCAGCTGGCTGAATACGCAACGGGCCGAAAGCAATCCAACGTGATGCACCGTTAACCGAGCTACCGACAACCAGTACAATCAAAAGCATAGCGATAGAGAGCAACAGCATTGCGGTACTGTGACGCTGCCAGAAATCCATCGGCAGGCGCAGTGTCACCATTGCCAGAGCAAACGCCAGAATGATGTATAACCCGTCGCGTTTCGCAAACAGGAAGGGATCATTGGCCAGGCGCTGCCCTACTGGCATAGATGCAGATGTCACCATAATGAAACCGACAGCTGCTAACCCGAAGGTCAGCCATAACAACGTGCGGTCATACATCACGATGTTATTGGAATCTGCTTCCTTGGTGCCCATCACCCAGCCTTTAAGCGCCGACCCCAGCCAGGCCAGGATGGCAAATCCAGGCACGCGAGGCATACGCAGGCGAGGGAGAGATAAGCGCATCAGCCAAGCTCCTTCGCAAGTAAGGTGAATTGGTCACCACGTTGCTCAAAGTTTTTGAACTGATCGAGGCTTGCACAAGCAGGGGAAAGCAGAACCATATCACCTGCCTTGATACGAGAAGCGATTAATTTCATCGCCTCTTCCATCGTTTCAGTTTGCTCAGCAACATCCGGACGCAATGCAGCAAGTTCAGCACCATCGCGGCCAAAACAGTAAAGACGAATTGCAGAGCCCTGCAGATATTGAGCAAGTGCAGAGAAATCAGCAGATTTGCCGTCGCCACCTAACAACAGATGTAGCGTACCCTCAACTTTCAAGCCATTTAGCGCCGCTTCAGTACTGCCAACATTGGTTGCCTTCGAATCGTTAATCCAGCGCACGCCGTTACGTTCCCAGGCAAGCTGGAAGCGATGAGCAAGGCCGGTAAATGTTGTAAGTGCTTTCAGGCTACTGGAACGCGGAAGTTTCACCGCATCGGCCAGCGCCAGCGCAGCAAGCGCGTTGGTGTAGTTATGACGACCAACCACTTTCATTTCTTTAGTGTTCAGTATTTTCTCGCCTTTCACCCGCAGCCAGGTATCGCCTTGCTGGTGGTTGAGATGATAGTCACCTACGTCGACGCCAAAGCTGATGCAGCGTTCATCTGCACCACGCACAGGCATCGTCAACGCATCATCGGCGTTGACTACACAAACAGCGGCGTTTTCATAAACACGTAATTTGGCTGCACGATACTGCTGCAAACCAAACGGATACCTGTCCATATGGTCTTCAGTGACGTTAAGAATCGTCGCTGCAGCAGCTTTCAGGCTAAAGGTGGTTTCCAACTGAAAGCTTGATAACTCAAGCACGTAAAGCTCACGATTTGGCTCCAGCAGCATTAACGCGGGTAGGCCGATATTTCCGCCGACACCCACATTCACACCAGCCGCTTTAGCCATTTCACCGACTAAAGTGGTGACGGTGCTTTTACCATTCGAGCCAGTAATCGCCACAATCGGCGCTTGTGCTTCACGGCAAAAGAGTTCGATATCACCCACAATCTCAACACCGGCATCAGCCGCACGGCTCAAAGCAGGATGGGCAATTGCGATACCAGGGCTGGCAACAATCAAGTCAGCCGCTAACAACCAGTCTTCGTTGAGTGAGCCAGTGTGTCGCTCCACCGCTTCGGGCAGTTTATCCAGACCCGGCGGTGAAATGCGGGTGTCCATCACACGTGGCGTAACACCACGCGCAAGGAAAAAGTCCACGCAAGACAGGCCCGTGAGGCCCAATCCGATAATGACGACATTTTTACCCTGGTAATCAGTCATAGTTAACGCACCTTCAGGGTAGCCAGGCCAATCAGGACCAGCATCAGCGAAATAATCCAGAAGCGCACAATAACTCGCGGCTCAGGCCAGCCTTTCAATTCGTAGTGGTGATGAATCGGAGCCATGCGGAAAATACGCTGTCCGCGCAATTTGAAGGAGCCAACCTGCAAGATGACCGACAGTGTTTCAACCACAAACACGCCACCCATAATCACTAACAAGAATTCCTGACGCAGCAACACAGCGATAGTTCCGAGTGCGCCACCAAGCGCCAGAGAACCTACGTCACCCATAAAGACTTGCGCCGGGTAGGTGTTGAACCACAAGAAGCCAAGCCCTGCACCGACAATCGCCGTACAGACGATGACCAGTTCCCCGGCATGGCGCAGGTATGGAATATGCAGATATTCAGCAAACTTAATGTTACCAGTCGCCCAGGCAACCAGCGCAAAACCTGATGCCACCAGCACAGTTGGCATAATTGCCAGCCCATCAAGGCCGTCTGTCAGGTTTACTGCGTTGCCAGTACCGACGATAACGAAGTACGCCAGTAGCACATAGAAAAGACCAAGCTGCGGCATTACGTCTTTAAAGAACGGCACAACCAGCTCGGTGGCTGGCGTTCCTTTTCCTACGCTGTACATCGTGAAAGCTACAGCCAGCGCGATAACCGACATCCAGAAGTATTTCCAGCGTGCAATCAGACCTTTAGTATCTTTACGCACCACTTTGCGGTAGTCATCGATAAAGCCAATCACCCCGTAACCAATCAGCACGAACAACACACACCAGACATAAGGATTTGATGGATATGCCCACATCAACACGGAGATAACGATAGAAGTGAGGATCATAATCCCGCCCATCGTTGGTGTACCGCGTTTGCTGAAGTGAGATTCCGGGCCGTCGTTACGCACAACCTGGCCGAAGGAGAGTTGCTGCAAACGAGCAATCATACGCGGCCCCATCCATAACGAGATGAACAGAGCAGTCAGCAGGCTGACAATGGCGCGAAACGTCAGATAGGAAAAGACGTTAAAGCCGGAATAATATTTGACCAAGTGTTCGGCCAGCCAAACTAACATGTTCCATTCTCCTGTAATGCGTGTACTACCTGTTCCATGGCGGCACTACGTGAACCCTTCACTAAAATGGTAATCATTGAATGCTCAGCGAGTAGCGCCCTCAGGCGCACAATTAAAGAAGGCTTATCGGTAAAATGTTCGCCAACTTCAGAGGCAGTACTGATTGTTTCGCTCAGTGTGCCCACGCTTAGTACGCAATCGATGCCTGACGCTTTTGCTGCTTCACCCACCTGACGATGGCACTCAATAGCCTCTGCACCCAACTCACCCATATCACCGACCACCATCACGCGATAACCCGGCATTTCAGACAGCACCTGTGCTGCAGCGGTCATCGACCCCACATTGGCGTTGTAACTGTCGTCGAGGAGCAGTTGGTTTTCAGAAAGTTGAATCGGGAACAGACGCCCAGGAACGGCTTTAAGGCCCGCCAGACCGGTTTTAACTGCTTCCAGAGAAGCCCCCACCGACATCGCAAGTGAGGCCGCAGCCAGCGCATTAGCAATGTTATGGCGACCAGGAAGTGGCAGCGTAACATCAACATCACCCGCTGGTGTTTTGATGGTGAAATCGGTGCCATGCGCGGTGATGTGCACATTGGTTGCAGTAAAATCACTACCTGTGGCATTAGGTGAAAAACGCCATACTTTGCGCTCACCAATCACTTCCTGCCAGTTCAGCCAATCATTGTTATCTGCGTTGAGAATAGCGATGCCGTTCTCAGGCAAACCAGTGAAGATTTCACCTTTTGCTTTCGCAACACCGGCAAGCGACCCAAACCCTTCCAGGTGTGCAGCTGCCAGGTTATTGACCAATGCAGCTTCCGGGCGTGTGAGATTCACAGTCCAGGCGATTTCACCCTGGTGATTCGCACCGAGCTCAATGACTGCATATTCATGTTCTGGCGTCATGCGTAACAACGTCATCGGCACGCCAATATCGTTATTCAAATTGCCAGCTGTATATAATGTGTTACCGCACTCACGCAAAATAGCGGCGGTCATCTCTTTTACAGAGGTTTTGCCGGAAGAACCGGTCAGCGCGACAATACGGGTTGGAACTTGCTGGCGCACCCAGGCTGCGAGTTCGCCAAATGCCTGATGCGTATCGGCGACTACAAGCTGTGGAACATTGATAGCTAACTTGCGGCTAACCAATAACGCTCCTGCCCCACCCTTCACGGCATCTTGCGCAAAGTCATGAGCATCAAAACGCTCACCTTTCAGTGCGACGAACAGACAGCCCGGCGTTAATTTGCGCGTGTCGGTAGTGACATCAATGATATCGGCGTCAGCACCATGCAACTCTCCCTTCAGGACAGTGGCAAGTTGGCTCAAGGAAACGCGGATCATGCCACAACCCCCAACAGACGGGCGACAGTGACACGGTCGGAGTAGTCCAGACGGCGCACACCCACAATTTGATAATCCTCATGACCCTTGCCGGCAACCAGAACCACATCGTTTTCTTTGGCTTGCATAATCGCGTTGGTCACAGCTTCGGCGCGGCCTGAAACCACATGCGCGCGGCCTGCATCCAACATGCCCACCAGGATATCGGCAACAATCGCTTTTGGCTCTTCAGTGCGAGGGTTGTCATCGGTAACAACAACAACATCGGCATACTGTTCAGCGATACCACCCATAATTGGGCGCTTACCTTTATCGCGATCGCCGCCGCAACCGAACACGCACCACAGCTTGCCGCTACAATGTAAACGCGCGGCTTGCAGGGCTTTTTCCAGCGCGTCCGGCGTATGGGCGTAATCCACCACAACCGTCGGCTTACCAGGAGCTGCGAAAACTTCCATGCGACCGCAAACCGGTTGCAGGCTCGGAGCCGTTTTCAGCAGTTCTTCGAGTGGGTAATCCAGCACTAACAGAGTGGCCAGCGCCAGCAGCAAGTTGCTAACGTTAAACGCGCCCATCAGGCGGCTTTCAATTTCGCCATCGCCCCATGAAGAGCTGAACTGGATAGTTGCTCCGCCATCGTGATAATGCACGTTGGTTGCTTTCAACCACCGTCCACGACAGCCGGGCTGCAAATTGTTTTCCATCGTAACGGCAACAGCGTCAGGCAAGCGCGCTAACCAATTGCGTCCGATTTCATCATCAGCATTAATGATTGCATTGCCGTAATCATGTTCGGAGAACAGCAACCATTTCGCAGCTTCATAGCCTGCCATATCACCATGGTAATCCAGGTGATCTCGGCTGAGATTGGTGAACACGCTGGCAGCGAATTTCAATGCGGAAACACGATGCTGAACCAGCCCGTGTGAGGAAACTTCCATCGCTGCAAAGCTCGCCCCTTCATCAGCCAGGGTCGCCAGTACGTGCTGCACGTCAACGGCAGAACCCGTGGTGTTTTCGGTCGGTTTCACATTGCCGAGTAAACCGTTGCCCACAGTACCCATAACGGCACTGGTTTCGCCTAATAACTGGCTCCACTGTGCTAGCAACTGAGCGGTAGTCGTTTTGCCATTTGTGCCCGTCACGCCAACCAGGCGTAATGCACTTGAGGGTTCGTTGTAAAAACGCCCTGCCAAAGCAGAAAGTCGTTGATGCAACTGGCTCAGATAAATAACCGGCACACCGTGCATTTCACGGATTTCACCATCTACTGCTTCGCCTTCAGCTTCAGCAACGATAGCGGCTACACCTTGCGCTATTGCCTGCGGGATATATCGACGCCCGTCCGCCTGATGACCGACTATAGCTACAAAAAGGTCGCCCGATGCCGCCACGCGGCTATCGAGTGTCATTTCTCGCAGAGCTCTCTCCGGCGCTTGTGGCACCCACGGAGCAAGAAGGTCGCGCAAATTACGATCTGCCACCTGATCCCTCATTTTGATTAATTACAAATTCACTTTTTTCACCTGTCGCCAGAGCATCCGGTTCGATATTCATGGTGCGCAGAACGCCGCCCATAATGGCACCGAACACAGGTGCAGAGACGGCACCACCGTAATACTTCCCTGCTTGTGGGTCGTTAATCACCACAACCAGCGCAAATCGAGGGTTACTTGCTGGCGCTACGCCCGCGGTGTAAGCAATGTATTTGTTGACGTATTTTCCGTCCGGCCCGACTTTTTTCGCCGTACCGGTCTTAATTGCAATGCGGTAGCCTTTGATGGCCGCTTTAACGCCACCACCACCAGGCAATGCCACACTTTCCATCATATGAACGACGGTACGAACCAACTGTTCAGGGAAGATACGTTCACCTGGAACAGGGGGATCAACCTTCGTAATTGACAGTGGGCGATACACACCGTAGCTGCCAATCGTTGCGTAGACTCGCGCTAACTGTAACGGGGTTACCATTAGCCCGTAGCCGAAAGAGAAGGTGGCCCTCTCTATGTCAGACCACCGTTGTTTTTGCGGATATAAGCCACTGCGTTCTCCGACCAGCCCCAAGTTGGTCGCTTTTCCCAATCCAAAACGTGAGTAAGTATCTACCAACGCTGAGGAGGGCATCGCTAACGCCAGTTTAGAAACCCCGACGTTACTCGACTTCTGTAGCACCCCGGTAAGGGTCAATTCGCTGTAGCGCGCCACATCTTTGATCTCATGACCATTAATGCGGTACGGCACGGTATTCAGAACGGTATTTTCACGTACCACGCCACGTTGCAGCGCAGTCATGACCACCATCGGTTTCACTGTAGAACCCGGCTCGAAAACGTCCGTAATGGTACGGTTACGCATCACGTCTTTCGGGGTTCCACTTAAATTATTTGGGTTATAGGATGGGCTGTTTGCCATCGCTAAAACTTCGCCAGTGCTCACATCAACCAGCACCGCACTGCCCGATTCCGCTTTGTTGAAGGCCACAGCATTGTTTAGCTCGCGATAAACCAACGCCTGTAAGCGCTCATCAATACTCAACGCGAGGTTATGAGCGGCCTGACTATCGGTTGAAGAAATATCTTCAATGACGCGCCCGAAACGGTCTTTACGCACGACGCGCTCGCCCGGTTGGCCGGTCAGCCATTTGTCGAAGCTTTTTTCAACGCCCTCGATACCCTGGCTATCCACGTTAGTGAAGCCAATAAGGTGAGCGGTTACTTCGCCTGAAGGGTAGTAACGGCGAGATTCCTGGCGTAAATGAATACCGGGAAGTTTCAGTTTTTTGATGTAATCGCCAATATCAGGGTTAACCTGACGGGCGAGATAAATAAATCGGCCTTTCGGGTTGCTGTTAACACGGGAAGCCAGTTGATCAAGAGGGATTTTCAGAGCATCCGCCAGCGCTTTCCAGCGGTTATCCAGCGTAATACCACCTGCATCATGCAGCTCTTTCGGATCGGCCCAAATCGCATTCACCGGCACGCTTACTGCCAATGGGCGACCAGCGCGATCGCTAATCATGCCACGAGAAGTAGAGACTTCCTGCACACGCAAAGAGCGCATGTCTCCCTGGCGAACCAGCATATCTGGCGCAATGATTTGCAGCCAGGCAACGCGCCCCAGCAAGAAAACCAGCGCCAGCAAAATGCAACCGCAAAGCAACGCAAAACGCCAACTTACAAAGTTGGCCTGTTCTTCCTGGCGTTTCGGTTTAAGCGTTTTTGCCGCTGCTCTCATCTGCCACGCGATTCCTTATTGCTGAACTACAATGTTTTCCTGCGATGGGTCAACATGCTGCAATTGCAGCTTTTCCGTTGCGACCCGCTCCACCCGGCTATGATCGCCCAGTGCATTTTCTTCCAAAATCAGATTTCGCCATTCGATATCCAGCGCATCACGTTCCACAACCATTTGCTCACGCTGAGCGGTGAGCAGTCGGGTGTGGTGAGCGGTAGTCACAACAAAAATGGCGGTAACGATAATGGCGGTGAACAAGATCAGCGGTAGTTTCCCATGACGCAACAAATCACCACCAATCACTGTTGGTAGAGCATGCCGCTCGCCACTGCTCAACTGGCCAGTAACTTTATTCAGGGCTTCTGCCACTCTGCTGATCATGCGTTCGTCCTTTCAGCGATGCGCAGAACCGAACTACGCGCACGCGGGTTTTCCGCCACTTCTTCATCGCCTGGCATCATTTTGCCAATTGATTTTAAATATCTGCCACCAAGCTTATTCAACTGGGCTTCAGTCATTGGGATACCGGCCGGAACCTGTGGTCCACGGGTGTTTTCACGCATAAAGCGCTTAACAATTCGGTCTTCCAGAGAGTGGAAACTGATAATTGACAGGCGGCCACCCGTTGCGAGCGTTTCAATCGAGCCTTTCAGTGCCTTTTCGATCTCATCAAGTTCGCTGTTGATCCAGATACGAATAGCCTGGAAAGTACGCGTGGCCGGGTGTTTGAATTTGTCTTTAACCGGCATTGCTGCAGCTACAACCGTCGCAAGTTCTTTAGTGCGTGTCATTGGCTGTTCGCGGTTGCGCTCGATAATGGCACGCGCAATACGTTTGCCAAACTTTTCTTCACCGAAGGTTTTAATCACCCAGGCGATATCTGCTTCTTCAGCACTGAGCAACCATTCCGCAGCTGACTGGCCACGAGTCGGGTCCATACGCATATCCAACGGGCCATCACGCATAAACGAGAAGCCGCGTTCTGCATCATCAAGTTGCGGTGAAGAGACGCCAAGATCCAACAGGATGCCGTCAATTTTGCCCAGCAAGTCGCGTTCGCGTGCGTATTCAGCTAATTCAGAGAAAGGCCCATGAATGATAGAGAAGCGCGGATCATCAATTGCCCTGGCAGCCTCAATCGCTTGAGGATCTCGGTCGATTGCCAGCAGGCGCCCTTCTGGTCCCAGTTGGGAAAGAATCAGGCGAGAGTGACCACCGCGGCCAAACGTGCCATCAATGTAGATGCCATCCTGACGAATGTTGAGACCATTCACGGCCTCATCAAGCAGGACTGAAGTATGTTTAAAATTTTCCATCATTATTTATAGTGACAAGTCCTGCAGACGGTCCGACAAGGTGGTTGTCGTAGCCTGCTCAGCGTCGATGTCTTCCTTGACCTGTTGATGCCAGGTCGTTTCATCCCACAGTTCAAACTTATTGAACTGCCCAACCAGCATCACTTCTTTGGTTAGCCCGGCGTATTGGCGTAAAACAGGTGCTAGCAATAATCGCCCGGCGCTATCCATCTGACATTCACTGGCATGCCCCAGTAATAATCGCTGCACGCGACGTTCAACAGGGTTCATGCTCGACAGACGAGCTAGCTTTTGTTCAATAATTTCCCACTCGGGAAGGGTATAAAGCAGCAGGCATGGGTGATGGATGTCGATGGTACAAACCATCTGACCTTCAGAGGTTTCGACAAGCGCATCCCGGTAACGGGTAGGTACGGCAAGCCGCCCTTTGCTGTCGAGATTGACTAATGTTGCCCCACGGAACATGCCAGCCTCACCCTTAAATTCCCCTTTCCACCACTTTGACCCACAAAATCCCACCTAAAGGAGTTTACGGAGCGGAGGAAAACCTTGTCAAGCAAGCTACAACGCTGATGGAAATAATTTTCATCTCCTAAGCGATTGATAAATGACTGGCGTGAAAAGGCGCTACATCCACGATGCAAAATTAACGTTATGAATATTTGAAAGAAAAAAGATCAATAAGCATAAATATCGTTAAATCGACTGAAAACCTGCAAGGTAAAATATGAAGTGTTCAGTTTGCGACGCGGTCGGCATTTTAAGGTATTTCTCTGCAGGATAACAGCGCCAGATGCAGGCGAAACGCGGGCTGCGGGTTAGTTTGAAGGGGCACTGAGAACTATTGTTTAATTATCGGGCACTTTTACACACTGCTATGTAACAAAATAATTCAGAAGAAGGAATTATATCGATTCTGGAATTAAGAGAAGTGTCTATTATCAATGAAAAATAATTACCTGAATAACTAAGGTAAATAAAACGAGATTATTCTTAATTAAGAATGGCAGCCGTAACTGCCATCTCTTGTTAGTGCCGACTTAAACTGCCACGGCGATATAGATTACGACGAATACGTGTTAATCCAGGCTTAGGTTTACGTGGCTCATCGAGGCTTGCCAATACCAATTCCAGTACTCGTTCCGCTACATCACGGTGGCGCTGCGCAACAGCCAATACTGGACATTGCAGGAAATCAAGCAACTCATTGTCACCGAAAGTCGCAATTGCTAACTCTGACGGCAAATGCCCTTCACGGCGCAATGTTACATCCATAACACCTTGTAATAATGCAAAAGACGTCGTGTATAGAGCCTGCGGCATTGGGTGAGTTTCCAACCACTTGTCAAAAAGCTGCGCTGCGGCTTCACGCTCATAACTGTTGGCATATAAGAAGTGTACTTCACGTGGATCATCTTTCCACGCGGTGCGGAAACCTTGTTCGCGCAAGTAGCTAACTGATAGCTCCGGCAATGCGCCAAGATAAAGAACCGTTTCAGCAGGGAAAGTACGCAGCTCACTGGCCAGCATTTCCGCATCTTCCTGGTCTGCACCGACTACGCTAATGAAATTTTCGCGATCTAATGCACGATCGAGCGCGATGATTGGAAAAGGGTCGTTCGCCCAGCGTTGATAGAATGGATGTTCAGGCTGCAGTGACGTTGAAACAATGATCGCATCAACCTGACGTTGTAGCAGGTGCTCAATACAACGCATTTCATTATCAGGCTGGTCTTCCGAGCACGCGATAAGCAACTGATATCCACGCTGACGAGCCTGGCGCTCCAGATAGTTGGCGATACGGGTGTAGCTTGTGTTCTCAAGGTCTGGAATAACTAATCCGATAGAACGCGTGCGCCCGGCACGCAATCCTGCAGCCACAGCATTCGGGTGGTAGTTATGTTCGCGTACAACTGCCATGACTTTCTCAACGGTCTTATCGCTAACGCGATACTGTTTTGCCTTACCGTTGATGACGTAGCTCGCCGTAGTGCGCGAAACTCCAGCCAGGCGCGCGATTTCATCCAATTTCACAGTAGCCCCTTATTTAGGATTTCCATAACCATACCCTGGTCATGGTTTCATTTTTATCATCTAAGCGCAGAATAATACCTCGGGCAACCGCTTTTGCTGGCAGTTGCTGCGCTATTTGCAAAAAAAAACCCGGTACGTGTTTTACCGGGTTTTTTATTTAGCCGCCATTACAGGCTAGCGCATAATCTTATCGCCACGCGATACGCCCACAATACCTGAGCGTGCGACTTCCACAATCTTAGCCACTTCACGAATGGTATTCAGGAATGCGTCCAGTTTGTCGCTAGTCCCTGCCAGTTGAACCGTGTAGAGCGTTGGTGTGACATCAATGATTTGCCCACGAAAGATTTCCGCGTTGCGTTTCACTTCTTCACGCCCGTAACCACTCGCCTGCACTTTTACCAGCATGATTTCACGCTCGACATGCGCCCCTTGCACCAGTTCGCTGACACGCAGGACATCCACCAGTTTATGCAGCTGCTTTTCAATCTGCTCCAGCACTTTCGCATCACCAACCGTTTGGATAGTCATGCGAGACAGTGTGGGATCGTCAGTTGGAGCCACGGTCAGACTTTCAATGTTGTAACCGCGCTGAGCAAATAAGCCTATTACACGGGACAGCGCCCCGGACTCATTTTCGAGTAATACAGATAATATCCGGCGCATAATCAGGTTCTCTCCGTTTTGCTTAACCACATCTCATCCATACCACCGCCACGGATCTGCATCGGGTACACATGCTCAGTGCCATCAACTGCGACGTCGACAAATACCAGACGCTGGTTACGCACGGCCTCCAGCGCTTCGATCAACTTGCTTTCCAGCTCATGCGGCTCGTTAATGTTGATCCCTACATGCCCATAAGCTTCCGCAACGCGCACAAAATCAGGTAAAGACTCCATATAGGATTGAGAATGGCGGCCAGAGTAAATCATGTCCTGCCACTGTTTCACCATACCGAGATAACGGTTGTTGAGGTTAAGCACCAATACCGGCAAACCATATTGCAGCGCGGTAGAGAGTTCCTGGATATTCATTTGAATACTGCCATCACCCGTAACGCAAACCACGGTCTCGTCTGGCAATGCCAGCTTCACACCCAGTGCGGCTGGCAAACCAAAGCCCATAGTGCCGAGACCGCCAGAGTTAATCCAACGGCGAGGTTTATCAAAGGTGTAATAAAGTGCAGCAAACATTTGGTGCTGACCGACATCAGAGGTGACGTAAGCCTCACCTTTGGTCAGACGATAGATAGTTTCAATAACCGCCTGTGGCTTAATCTTATCGCTTGTTCTGTCAAACTCCAGGCACTGGCGTGCACGCCATTGCTCAATCTGTTGCCACCAGTCACGGATATCATCGCAGGACTGCGACGTATCTTCCTGCGCCATCAACTCCAACATTTGCTGTAAAACCTGACGCGCATCGCCAACAATAGGAATATCCGCACCGACAGTTTTAGAAATAGAAGTTGGGTCGATATCAATGTGCAGCACTGTCGCATTCGGGCAGTACTTCGCGAGATTGTTGGTGGTGCGGTCATCAAAGCGCACACCAACTCCGAAAATCACGTCAGAGTTGTGCATCACCATGTTAGCTTCATAAGTTCCGTGCATCCCCAGCATGCCTAATGCCTGGCGATGAGTCCCTGGAAACACGCCAAGACCCATTAACGAGGAGACGACCGGAATATTCAGCTTCTGGGCTAGTTCAAGCAGTTCATCATGACAGGCAGAAGTGATCGCACCGCCACCGACATACATGACCGGCTTTTTCGCCGCCAGCAAGGTTTGCAATGCGCGCTTAATCTGCCCTTTGTGACCTTGAGTGGTCGGGTTATAAGAACGCATACTGACTGTTTCGGGGTAGCTGTAAGGGAACTTATTTGCCGGACTCATGATGTCTTTTGGCAAATCGACCACAACCGGTCCTGGGCGGCCACTTGCTGCAAGCCAGAAGGCTTTTTTGATGATGCCAGGAATGTCTTCTGCTTGTTTGACTAAAAAGCTGTGTTTCACGACCGGGCGCGAAATCCCCACCATGTCGCATTCCTGGAATGCATCATAGCCAATCAGCGATGTTGCAACCTGACCAGAAAGCACCACCATTGGAATGGAATCCATGTAAGCCGTAGCAATGCCGGTGATTGCGTTTGTAGCACCTGGACCGGATGTCACCAGCACGACCCCCACTTCACCGGTTGCACGCGCCAGGCCATCAGCCATATGCACTGCCGCTTGTTCATGGCGTACCAGTACGTGATCAATGCCACCAATAGTATGAAGCGCATCATAGATATCGAGTACTGCGCCTCCTGGGTAACCGAATACATGTTTAACGCCCTGATCGATAAGCGATCGGACGACCATCTCGGCTCCTGACAACATCTCCATGGTTTGCCTCCAGGCTTACGTGTTTGACCGACCACCGAAATCATTTCGGCTAAGTCGTTGAGGCAGGTTGTTGCGCCCTGCATATGTCTTTTTATTATTGATAGTTGCCTAACATAACCGTTGAAAATCTGGCAATCAATTGCCAATCTTCAAGCCTCAAACAAGGATTTTTTTACGAACACTACAAAACCCTCGAGTGACAGAGTTAAGCTCTGACCATAAGCAGAAATTATGAATGAAAATACCATGGATGGTGGCTTTGCAGGATAAATCTAATTAGCGCACGATTTATCATATGTTCTGGAGAGAAAGCACAAAAACAACTAAAGAAGAAAAAACTATAAAGGCTAATAATAGAAGGATAACCGGATAGTTCTAACCATCCGGATTACTCAGACAAGGATTCTAAATCTACTTACTGCACACTGTAGTCAGTAATTTTTCCATCCATTGATGCCCTTTATCGCGCCCTGCTGCTTCATGCCACGATAAATAACAAGTAGCGGTATTTTCTTTAAGCGGCAGTGTGAATGTTTGTAAATTCAGCGAGTCAGAAAACTCCTCAGCTAACCAGCGTGGTGCTATCGCAACCAGTTGAGTCTGCGACACAATATTTAAAACGCTGATCATTGCCATCCCTTGATAAGCAATACAGGCCAGTTTATCTGCTGTTTGATACCATGGTGCACTGAATGATGCAAAGCGATCCAGAGAAACAACCGCATGTTTTTCGTTATAAACGTCTTCTTCAGTTAATGGTTTAACTAAGCGTGGATTTTTCTTACTCGCCACCAGAACCATTTCATCTTCAAATAGTGGAATACATGTGAACTCAGGTCGACGAAATTCAGAATAGCTAATAACAAACTCTGTTTCCTGATAACGTAATTGGTGTTCAATATCTTTATTTAAAGACGATTTAAAGAGCAACTGAATACCTGGCGCAAAGCGTTTCACATTATTAAAGATAACAGAGGTTAAAAAATTATCTAAAGGGCTGCTAACACAAATGTTAAACACCCTTTCACTGCTGCTCGGGTCGAAACCTGCTCCTGGTAACTCATTCTGTACCAGCTGCAATGCCTGGCGAATGGAGCCAAACAGTTGGAAGGCGCGAGCCGTAGGCTGAATGCCTCGGCCATAACGTACGAATAGCTCATCATTGAACATTATTTTCAACCGGGCTACCGCATTACTCACTGCGGGCTGAGACATCCCCAGGGTTTGAGCAGCACGGGTAATATTCTGCACTTGCATAACAGCATCAAATACAGTTAATAAATTTAAATCAACAGAACGTAGTTGAGGTTTAAACCCATCATGAACTGTTGGTTGTTCTACATAATTATCAGACATGGCAAACTCCACTAAGATGGTTCGTCCTTTTTCACAGATTAACTCTGTGGGCTATCCCTATTATCACTTGCTAAGCAGAACATGCTGATCAATACAATTGAAAACATTATTTAAAAATAAAAATAAAATTTTTAATTCACGTTTCCTGACACGCCAACACGGCTTCAGCTACTGACAAGTCTGGTATAACTATAAAGATGTATATAACTTTTTTGTGTCAGTTGATTTCCTGAACATGCTAATGAAATCACAAAATGACTTATCGCACAATGATTCACCTAATGAATTATATATCAACCATGGATGACATCGCTGGTCGGAAACAATAGTTCTACTGAGAATCGAGTGATAAGGAAAGGAGATAAATTCCTAAAATAGGATTCTTGCCTTGATTAACCCTCGTAAATCATAATCATGATGAATAACACTGGTAATAAACACATTTATTTTTAATTGTTTCTGACGATTTCATTTTTACATAAAACGGTAAACAGTCCTTTTCCATACCTTTTATAAATATTATGAAAAATTGATATACCAGCACAAATAACTGACCGTCACACCCACCTTACTATCGCCAAAACTGTGCCTGAGAGAATCGATTGTTGACACAGCAGGGCAGATCAAGTACCAATAAATGCATAACGAATTCACTTGGGGCTTGAAAACATGATTCGCACCATTCGCCTACTAGGTCTACTACTAAACGCAACTTCTTTGCGCGGTAGGCTGGTGGGCGAAATCGAGCGTTGATTCAAGCCATCAGACAGAAAAAACCCGCGCCACTGCGCGGGTTTTTTTATGCTCGTAGCAAGGGCCCCTAAGACGAGAAAGGACCACAACATGAGCCAACAAGTCATTATTTTCGATACCACTTTGCGTGATGGTGAGCAGGCATTACAGGCAAGTCTGAGTGTAAAAGAGAAGCTGCAAATTGCGATGGCACTGGAACGTATGGGTGTTGACGTAATGGAAGTCGGTTTCCCTGTTTCCTCTCCTGGTGACTTCGAATCCGTACAAACCATCGCCCGCAACATCAAAAATAGCCGTGTGTGTGGCCTCGCTCGTTGTGTAGATAAAGATATCGATGTTGCCGCCGAGGCGCTGAGGATTGCCGAAGCATTCCGTATTCATGTGTTTCTGGCCACGTCCACCATGCACATCGAAACCAAATTACGAAGTACCTTCGATGATGTTTTAGCTCGTGCAGTCAATTCTGTTAAACGCGCCCGTAACTACACCGACGACGTAGAGTTCTCATGTGAAGATGCTGGCCGTACTCCAATCGATAACCTGTGCCGTATAGTAGAAGCAGCCATTGGCGCAGGCGCTACAACTATCAACATTCCAGACACTGTGGGCTACACCACTCCAGTCCAGTTCGGCGGTATTATTCAGACTTTGTATAACCGCGTCCCTAACATTGATAAAGCGATTATCTCTGTCCACTGCCACGACGATTTGGGCATGGCAACAGGCAACTCTATCGCAGCAATTCAGGCCGGTGCCCGTCAGGTTGAAGGCACACTGAACGGTATAGGCGAACGTGCCGGTAACACTGCGCTGGAAGAAGTCATCATGGCGATTAAAGTACGCGGCCAAATGTTGGGTGTGCATACCAATATCAATCACCATGAAATCTATCGCACCAGCCAGATTGTCAGCCAGCTGTGCAACATGCCAATCCCGTCGAACAAAGCAGTTGTCGGTTCAAACGCATTCGCCCACTCCTCCGGTATTCACCAGGATGGCGTGCTGAAAAACCGCGAAAACTACGAAATCATGACGCCGGAAACCATCGGCTTGAACCAGGTGCAATTGAACCTGACCTCCCGCTCGGGCCGCGCCGCAGTGAAACACCGTATGGAAGAGATGGGCTATAAAGAAGCCGACTACAATCTGGACTCTTTGTACGACGCGTTCCTGAAGCTGGCCGACAAAAAAGGCCAGGTCTTTGACTACGATTTGGAAGCATTGGCCTTCATCGGCAAGCAGCAGGAAGAACCAGAACATTTCCGCATGGAATATTTCAACGTGCAGTCGGGTTCAAGCGTGATCTCCACCGCTTCAGTTCAATTGCAGTGTGGCGAAGAAACACATTCAGAAGCCGCTACCGGCAACGGGCCGGTTGATGCCGTCTACCAGGCGATTAATCGCATCACAAATTACGACGTTGAACTGGTGAAATACCAGTTGTCGGCGAAGGGCCAGGGCAAAGACGCTTTGGGCCAGGTTGATATCGTTGTGACCCACAAAGGCCGCCGTTTCCATGGCGTAGGTCTGGCGACCGACATCGTTGAATCTTCGGCGAAAGCGATGATTAACGTGCTGAATAACATCTGGCGTGCTGGCATCGTCGAAAAAGAATTGCAACGCAAAGCTCATAATAAAGAAAATAATCAGGAAACCGTGTGACATGTCAAAAACTCATCATATAGCAATATTGCCGGGTGACGGCATTGGCCCAGAAGTTATGGCTCAGGCGCTGAAAGTGCTGGATGCAGTTCGTAAGCGCTTCGATATGCGGATTACCACCAGTCAATATGACGTAGGTGGCATTGCTATCGACCGCCACGGCAACCCGCTGCCACCCGTTACCGTTGAAGGCTGCGAGCAAGCAGACGCAATTCTTTTCGGCTCCGTGGGCGGCCCTAAGTGGGAACACCTGCCTCCGGCCGAGCAGCCAGAGCGTGGCGCATTATTGCCGCTGCGTAAGCACTTTAAGTTGTTCAGTAACCTGCGCCCTGCTCGCCTGTACCAGGGTCTGGAAGAGTTTTGCCCACTGCGTGCTGACATCGCCGCGAACGGCTTTGACATTCTGTGTGTGCGTGAACTGACTGGCGGGATCTACTTCGGCCAGCCGAAAGGCCGTGAAGGCTCCGGCATGCACGAGAAAGCATTTGATACCGAAGTGTATTACCGCTTTGAGATCGAGCGTATTGCACGCATCGCTTTCGAGTCGGCCCGTAAACGTCGCAGCATCGTCACCTCAATTGATAAAGCGAACGTGCTGCAATCGTCGGTGATGTGGCGCGAAATCGTCGGCGAAATCGCGAAAGAATACCCGGACGTTGAGTTGGCACACATGTACATCGACAACGCCACCATGCAGCTGATTAAAGACCCGTCGCAGTTTGACGTGCTGCTGTGCTCCAACCTGTTTGGCGACATTCTGTCTGACGAATGCGCGATGATCACCGGCTCCATGGGCATGCTGCCATCGGCAAGCCTGAACGAGCAAGGTTTCGGCCTGTACGAACCTGCGGGCGGTTCCGCGCCTGATATCGCAGGTAAAAATATTGCTAACCCAATTGCGCAGATCCTGTCTCTGGCTCTGTTACTGCGCTACAGCCTGGATGCTGAAGAGGCCGCTTTGGCCATCGAAAACGCTATCAACCTTGCGCTGGAAGAAGGTTTCCGTACCGGCGACCTGGCTCGTGATGGCAACGCAATCAGCACCGACGAAATGGGCGATACCATTGCTCGCTTCGTGGCAGAGGGGAAATAATCATGGCGAAGACGTTATATCAAAAATTGTACGATGCTCATGTCGTTTACGAAGCCGTGGATGAAACGCCACTGCTGTATATCGACCGTCATCTGGTGCACGAAGTGACCTCCCCGCAGGCGTTTGATGGCCTGCGGGCCCATAAGCGCCCGGTGCGTCAGCCAGGCAAAACTTTTGCCACCATGGACCACAACGTTTCTACGCAGACTAAAGACATCAACGCTTCCGGCGAAATGGCCCGTATTCAGATGCAGGAATTGATGAAAAACTGCAAAGAATTCGGCGTTGAATTATATGACCTGAACCACCCGTTCCAGGGCATCGTTCACGTGATGGGGCCGGAGCAAGGCATTACGTTGCCGGGCATGACCATCGTGTGTGGTGACTCCCACACCGCGACCCACGGCGCATTTGGCGCGCTGGCGTTTGGTATCGGCACTTCCGAAGTTGAACATGTGCTGGCGACGCAAACCCTGAAACAGGGCCGCGCCAAAACCATGAAGATTGAAGTGACCGGCACAGCGGCACCTGGCATCACCGCGAAAGACATCGTGCTGGCGATTATTGGCAAAACCGGTAGCGCTGGCGGCACCGGGCACGTGGTGGAATTCTGCGGTAGCGCGATTCAGGCGCTGTCGATGGAAGGCCGTATGACGCTGTGTAACATGGCTATCGAAATGGGTGCCAAAGCAGGCATCGTGGCACCAGACGAAATCACCTTTAACTATGTGAAAGGCCGTCTGCATGCCCCGAAAGCCGCCGACTGGGACGACGCCGTGGCTTACTGGAAAACCTTCAGCACTGACGAAGGCGCGAAATTCGACACCATCGTCACACTGGACGCCGCAGAAATCGCTCCGCAAGTCACCTGGGGGACCAACCCAGGCCAGGTGATTTCCGTTACCGAAAACATCCCGAATCCAGAATCGTTCGCTGACCCGGTAGAACGCGCTTCTGCCGAGAAAGCGCTGGCGTACATGGGCCTGAAACCCGGCATTCCATTAACCGAAGTCGCTATCGACAAAGTGTTTATTGGTTCATGCACCAACTCACGTATCGAAGATTTGCGTGCCGCAGCCGAAATCGCCAAAGGTCGAAAAGTCGCACCAGGCGTGCAGGCGTTAGTGGTTCCAGGTTCTGGCCCGGTAAAAGCACAGGCGGAAGCGGAAGGTCTGGATAAGATTTTCATCGAAGCCGGTTTTGAATGGCGCTTGCCAGGCTGCTCGATGTGCCTGGCGATGAACAACGACCGCCTGGAACCGGGCGAGCGTTGTGCTTCTACCAGCAACCGTAACTTTGAAGGCCGCCAGGGCCGCGGTGGCCGCACTCATTTGGTTAGCCCGGCAATGGCCGCCGCAGCCGCTGTATCCGGTCACTTTGCTGACATCCGCACGTTGAAATAAAGGAAAACACCATGGCAGAGAAATTTATCCAACATACCGGCCTGGTCGTTCCGCTGGATGCCGCAAACGTTGATACCGACGCAATCATTCCTAAGCAATTTTTGCAGAAGGTGACCCGCACTGGTTTTGGTGCTCACTTGTTTAACGACTGGCGTTTTCTGGATGATGCAGGCCAAAAGCCTAATCCAGAATTCGTGCTGAACTTCCCGGAGTTTAAGGGCGCTTCTATTTTGCTGGCGCGAGAAAACTTCGGCTGCGGTTCTTCCCGTGAACACGCGCCGTGGGCGTTGACTGATTACGGTTTCAAAGTGGTTATCGCGCCAAGTTTTGCGGATATTTTCTACGGCAACTCATTCAACAACCAGTTACTGCCGGTGACGTTGAGCGAAGCAGAAGTCGATGAGTTGTTCAAACTGGTCGCGGCCAATCCAGGTATAAAATTCGTTGTCGACCTGGAAGCGCAGACGGTGATTGCGGGTGAGAAAAGCTATTCATTTAATATCGATACTTTCCGCCGCCACTGCATGTTAGAAGGGCTGGATAGTATTGGCCTGACGTTGCAGCACGAAGGTTCAATTTCTGCTTACGAGCAGAAACAACCGGTGTTTATGCGTTAACAGACTCCAATTCTTATACCCAAAATAATTCGAGCTGCATCGAGGCGGCAAGTGTTCGAGGCCCAGGGAGCTTACATAAGTAAGTGACCTGGGCGAGGACACGCAGCCAACAAAGAGGCAGCTTGAAGTATGAAGGGTATTACTTCAGCGTTTCGACCAACCCCTTCCGCTGCCCTTCCAGCGTCACCACTTTGCTACACACATCGCGGCCAAACTGCTCGAAATCTTTTTCCTGATTCTTCCACTCGTTTTGAATAGAAGTCTGTAAGCCACCGAGGCTACCCAGCACGCCTTGCAGCGGATTGCCGCCACCTTTCAAAACGGCTTTCGCACCCATCTCGTTGATGCTGTCCTGCAAGATGCCGCCCATCGCCTGATTCACCAGTTGTTGCCCTTCGGAGCGCACTTGATCAATCGCTTTATAGTGGAAGGTTAAACCATCCGGGCGAGTCTCGATGATTCGGTTCATCTGCTGCTTGAGTTGCGCGTCGAGCTTCGTCAGACGGCCACGCATATTGCTGCTTTCACCCACTTCTTTAGCGATGATCTTATCGAGCGCAACGCGCCCTTTTTCAACGCGAGCCAACGCGCCGTTGTTGATCCATGGGAGATCGGTGCGCAACGCTTTCTGGTAATCCAGAGCCAACTGGCGCTGCGTTGCGTTTAATGTGTGTGGCTTGCCGTTAAATTGCAGGCTGCCATCCGGGGCAATAACCAGATTGCCATTTTCACCCACAACCTGAACGGACTGCGGGTTAATAACCACGTCATCGCGAGGCGTGACGCTGCATTTATAATCGGCCTGCGCCTGCATCGCGGTTAGCAGCAGAACGCCCATCAGAGCCTTACGAATCATAGTTACTCCTGAAAAAAAGGGCCGGTTCTCACCAGCCCATTTGTTCTATTTCAATCAATCCCACCAGACATCAAACAGATCGCTGGTGCGAACGTCTTCAGCCTTGTGATCTTCAAGCCATTTGCGCACCAGAGCCTGATGCTCTTCGGTGCATTTGCCGATTTCCTGCAGGCAAATTAAGCCTTCCCAGGAAAGGTGGCCGCCGCCATCAAAAGCCAGACCATTTTTATCGATCACTTCATCGATGAATTCATCAACGATTTTATCGATTTGTTCTTCGGAGGTGCCTTCCGGGAAACGCCATGCAACAGAGAACCCCACTTCCTGGAATTCGTCGATGTGCATTTTCTTACGCAAACGACGGCTACGATTAATTGCCATTACTTTACCCTCTCGAACATTAAGTCCCATACGCCGTGACCAAGACGATGGCCACGTTGTTCAAATTTGGTCACCGGACGTGAATCCGGGCGTGGTACGTAGTCGTTAGTCTCTGACTGGTTTTGATAACCGTCGACAGAGGACATCACTTCGAGCATGTGTTCAGCATAAGGTTCCCAATCGGTCGCCATATGGAACACACCTCCCAGTTTCAGTTTGCTTTTCACAAACTCGGCAAACGGCACCTGAACGATACGGCGCTTATTATGACGCGCTTTGTGCCACGGATCAGGGAAAAAGAGCTGAACCATGGATAAAGAATTGTCAGGAACCATTTTTTGCAGCACTTCCACCGCGTCGTGACACATCACGCGCAGGTTCTCAACGCCCTCTTCATGAGCGGTCGCAAGGCATGCGCCCACGCCCGGCGAGTGCACTTCAATGCCTAAAAAGTTCTGCTGTGGATTAGCCTTCGCCATTGCCACCAGCGACGTGCCCATGCCAAAACCGATTTCCAGCGTGACTGGCGCTTCGCGGCCAAACAGCTCGGCAAAATCAACAGGCGCGTCTTGATATTCAACGCCCATCACCGGCCAATAGTTTTCCAGTGCGAATTCCTGGCCCTTAGTCAGGCGGCCCTGGCGGCGCACAAAACTACGAATCCGGCGCATTGCGCGGCCTTCTTCATTAAATTCCGGTGAGATGACGTCATTTTTCATGGTGTTCAGGCTTTCGTTAGTGTTCGGGAAACGGGCATTATCCAAAGTTAATGATGAGAAGCAAGCACCAGAAAGTTCCGGTTTACAGCACGGAGTCGTCTGTGCTGGAATCAGCCCCCTAATTTATATTCTTATCGGATGCCAGGTAACAATGACACATGCGCCGCAATTCTCCCACCAGGTTCTCGACTGGTATCAAAAATACGGCCGCAAAACACTGCCATGGCAACTCGAAAAAACGCCTTATAAAGTATGGCTGTCTGAGGTGATGTTGCAACAAACCCAGGTTGCGACCGTCATTCCTTACTTTGAGCGCTTTATGGAGCGCTTCCCGACGGTCACCGATCTCGCCAATGCCCCGCTCGACGAAGTACTGCATCTGTGGACGGGTCTGGGTTATTACGCCCGCGCCAGAAACCTGCATAAAGCGGCGCAAATGGTGGCGAACCAGCATGGCGGCATTTTTCCGGAAACCTTTGAAGAAGTGTCTGCACTGCCAGGCGTTGGGCGCTCGACTGCGGGTGCGATTCTTTCTCTGTCGCTCGGTAAACACTTCCCGATTCTCGATGGCAACGTAAAACGCGTGCTTGCACGTTGTTATGCCATTGGAGGCTGGCCGGGTAAAAAAGATGTTGAGAAGAAACTTTGGGATATCAGTGAGCAAGTCACGCCCGCGCAAGGTGTGAGCCAGTTTAACCAGGCAATGATGGATCTTGGGGCGATAGTTTGTACCCGCTCGAAACCAAAATGCGAACTTTGCCCGGTGAATAATATCTGTGTGGCCTGGGCCAATAACAGTTGGGCCAGTTATCCAGGTAAGAAGCCTAAAGTCACAATACCGGAACGCACAGGGTATTTACTGATGATGCAGCACCAGGACAGCGTACTGCTTGCCCAGCGTCCACCGGTTGGTCTGTGGGGTGGCTTGTACTGTTTCCCACAATTCGAAACCGAAAATGAACTGCGCGACTGGCTGGCACAACACCAGATTCCAGCAGATAATCTCACGCAATTAACCGCCTTCCGCCATACATTCAGCCACTTTCATTTGGACATCGTCCCAATGTGGCTCCCAGTGCCTTCATTTAGTGGGTGCATGGATGAAGGAACAGCTCTCTGGTATAACTTAGCGCAGCCACCGTCCGTAGGACTGGCGGCCCCTGTAGAACGTTTATTACAGCAATTGCACGCCGAGCCGGTAGTCGTAAAAGCGGCCCGAGCCGTTGAAGAGGAATAATGATGAGCAGAACTATTTTTTGTACTTACCTACAACGTGACGCAGAAGGCCAGGATTTCCAACTTTATCCAGGCGAACTTGGCAAACGTATTTATAACGAAATTTCTAAAGAAGCGTGGGCGTTATGGCAGGCAAAGCAAACCATGCTGATTAACGAACGTAAAATGAGCATGATGAATCCAGAGCATCGCAAAGAGCTGGAAGCTGAAATGGTCAATTTCCTGTTCGAAGGCAAAGAAGTGCACATCGAAGGCTACACGCCGCCAGAAAAATAAAAATACGAGGGCCATCGGCCCTTATGCAAACCAACAAGCACAAGCATACGTATACACGGAACGATGAAAAAATTTCTCGCGCTAGCTCTGGTTGTCCCGTTGCTCATCTCCTGTTCGAGCAAAAAAGATGATTCCTATAACGAAGCTTTTGTTAAGGATACTAATGGTTTCGATATTTTGATGGGGCAATTTGCTCACAACATTGAAAATATCTGGGGTATGAAGGAAGTATTGATTGCGGGTCCAAAAGACTACGTAAAATATACTGACCAATACCTGACACGTAGCCACATCAACTTTGATGACGGTACGATTACCATTGAAACCATTGCTGGCACCGATCCTGCGGCGCACCTGCGCCAGGCGATCATCACTACTTTGCTGATGGGTGACGACCCTGGTTCTATCGATCTTTATTCCGATGCCAACGATGTGTTGATCTCCAAACAACCATTCCTGTATGGCCAGGTTGTTGATAACACCGGTCAGGCAATTCGCTGGGAAGGCCGCGCTGCCAAATTTGCTGACTATCTGCTGCAAACTCGCCTGAAAAGCCGTAGTACCGGGCTTAAAATTGTTTATAGCGTGACTATCAATCTGGTACCAAACCACCTTGATAAACGTGCACATAAATATATCGGCATGGTGCGTAAAGCATCGAAGAAATACGGTGTCGATGAATCGTTGATTCTGGCCATTATGCAGACTGAATCAAGCTTCAACCCATACGCAGTAAGCCACGCAGACGCGCTCGGTTTGATGCAAGTTGTACAGCACAGCGCAGGGGTTGATGTATTTAAATCTCAGGGGAAATGGGGCAAGCCAAGCCGCAGCTACTTGTTTGATCCTGAAAGCAATATCGATACGGGTACTGCTTATCTGGCCATTTTGCAAAATAGCTACCTGAGTGGAATTGATAACCCAACATCACGTCGCTACGCTGTGATAACTGCTTATAACGGCGGTGCGGGTAGTGTTCTGCGCGTGTTCAACAACGACAAGAACCGTGCCTACAACATTATCAACAGTATGGATCCGGGCGATGTGTATCAGACTCTTACTACACGCCACCCTTCAGCGGAATCACGCAACTATCTATACAAAGTGAATACCGCACAGAAGAGTTACCGCCGACGCTAATTTCTGATGCTTGTCCTATCTCCCACCAGCCGTTTCTACGGTGGGAGATATCACTCTCCCTCCGGTTTATCGCCTGATTGCGCAAAAAGTGTAACCTAAATCACTATTCTCGAATGCAATTCGAAGATGTTTTCATTTATTTGCTGAATGTACCAAAAATTACTTCACGGCACTGCTAATGTTACTTTCACAACATATTTCATGTCATATGTTAGAAATGAAACATTCAACACCAAAATCCTGTGAGGAAATTTACATGAACCTTAAGCTGCAGCTAAAAATACTTTCGTTTCTGCAGTTCTGCCTGTGGGGGAGTTGGCTCACTACGCTCGGCTCCTATATGTTCGTCACCCTCAAGTTCGATGGCGCAGCTATCGGCGCGGTGTACAGTTCGTTAGGTATTGCGGCGGTATTCATGCCGACGTTACTCGGCATTATCGCGGACAAATGGGTTAGTGCGCGCTGGCTCTACGCGGCTTGCCATATTGTCGGTGCCATCACCTTGTATTTCGCCGCACAGGTCACAACGCCAAGCGCGATGTTCATCGTCATTCTGCTGAACTCGCTGGCCTATATGCCAACGCTTGGGCTGGTGAACACGATTTCTTACTATCGCCTGCAATCAGCGGGAATGGACATCGTCAGTGACTTCCCGCCGATCCGTATCTGGGGAACCATTGGCTTTATCTTCGCCATGTGGGGCGTGAGCTTCTCAGGCTTTGAACTCAGCCACATGCAGCTTTATATCGGTGCAATCTTATCTGTGGTGCTGGCGTTGTTCACTCTGACGCTGCCGCATATTCCGGTTGCCAACGCGCAGAAAAACCAGAGCTGGAGCTCAATGTTAGGGCTGGATGCCTTTGCGCTATTCAAAAACAAACGCATGGCGATTTTCTTCATCTTCTCCATGCTGTTAGGCGCCGAGCTGCAAATTACCAATATGTTCGGCAACACCTTCCTGCACAGCTTTGACCAGAACCCACTGTTCGCCAGCAGCTTTATTGTCGAACATGCGTCGGTGCTGATGTCTATTTCGCAGATTTCTGAAACCGTATTTATCCTGACGATTCCGTTCTTCCTGATTCGTTACGGCATTAAAAACGTGATGCTTATCAGTATCGTGGCGTGGATGCTGCGCTTTGGTCTGTTTGCCTTTGGCGACCCATCACCAATGGGTACTGTGTTGCTGGTGATGTCGATGATCGTCTACGGCTGTGCCTTCGACTTCTTCAACATTTCCGGTTCAGTATTCGTTGAAAAAGAGGTGAGACCAGAAATCCGTGCCAGTGCACAGGGCATGTTCCTGATGATGACTAACGGTTTTGGTTGCATCCTGGGCGGGATTGTCAGCGGTAAAGTGGTGGAGAACTACACTACGGCGGGGATTACCGATTGGCAAAGCGTATGGCTGATTTTCGCCGGTTATTCACTGGTGCTGGCCTTCGCCTTCGTCGCCCTGTTCAAATATAAACATGTCAGGACGCCAGCGGCCATTCAGCCAGCAGTCTGATAGTTCAGGGATTGCTTCAATAACCTAAATAATTCGAGGTGCAGGCAGGCGACCAGACCGTTAGTCCCCAGGAGCATAGGTAACTATGTGACTGGGGTGCACGGGTGCAGTCAACACACCTGCAACTTGAAGTATGACGGTTATTTCATCATATATCCGTACAAACGCTTAATTCCGTCGGCATCCGTTTCGCTATACACGCCCTGCAACTCCGGCGAGAAGCCCGGCAACATATTCACGCCCTCTTCAAGCGCCAGGAAATAACGCAACGCGGCACTGCCCCAGACTTCGCCTGGCACCACACAAAGCACGCCCGGTGGGTACGGCAACGCTCCCTCCGCTGCAATACGCCCTTCTGACTGACTCAGGCGCACCAGTTCCACATTGCCGCGAATAAACTCGCTGTTGGCATCCTGTGGGTTCATGGCAACGGCAGGGAAACTGGCTTTACGGAACATCGCTTTTTGCAGATCCTTCACTTCAAAGCTGACGTAAAGATCGTGCATCTCCTGGCAAAGTTGACGCAGCGTGTAGCCTTTATAGCGTTGGGAATACTTCTGATAGATCGTCGGCAACACATCCACCAGCGGCGTATCATCTTCAATATGCTGTTCAAATTGCGCTAGCATCGCTACCAAATGCGCCATCTTCTCCGCACTTTCCGCAGGTGTCAGCAGGAAAAGAATTGAGTTGAGATCTGCTTTTTCGGGGACAATACCGTTTTCACGCAGGTAGTTTGCAAGAATCGCGGCAGGTACGCCGAAGTCTGTATATTGCCCAGTTTGGGGATCGATCCCCGGCGTAGTCAGCAGCAGCTTGCAAGGATCGACAAAGTATTCATCCTGCGCATAGCCTTCAAAACCATGCCACTTCTCACCCGGCTCAAAGCTAAAGAAACGACGTTCCTGGGCAATTGCTGTAGTTGGGTGATCCTGCCACGGTCTGTCCGCAACTACCGGTGGAATAAACGGTTTGATCATCTTGCAGTTAGCGATGATCGCTTTGCGCGCTTCAATACCCAGATCGACACACTCAGCCCACAGGCGGCGGCCGCTCTCCCCTTCGTGAATTTTCGCATTCACATCAAGAGCCGCAAACAGCGGGTAGAACGGACTGGTTGAAGCGTGAAGCATGAAAGCATTGTTCAGCCGCTTGTGTGGGCAAAAACGCGCTTGCCCGCGCAAATGGTTATCTTTCTTGTGGATCTGCGAAGTTTGCGAGAATCCAGCCTGCTGTTTATGCACCGATTGCGTAACAAAAATGCCTGGATCATTTTCGTTAAGATCCAACAGCAGTGGCGAGCAATCAGCCATCATCGGGATGAATTGCTCATAACCCACCCAGGCTGAATCAAACAGAATGTAATCGCAAAGATGGCCGATGTTATCCACTACCTGGCGTGCGTTATAAACCGTGCCGTCATAAGTACCGAGCTGGATAATTGCAAGACGGAACGGGCGTTTTTGCTGAGCACGTTCTGGTGCAACTTCTGCAATCAATTCACGCAAATACTTTTCATCAAAGCAGTGCGCGTCTATTCCACCGATAAAACCAAATGGGTTGCGAGACGCCTCCAGATAAACCGGCGTCGCCCCCGCCTGAATCAATGCACCGTGATGGTTTGATTTATGGTTATTGCGATCGAATAGGACCAAATCGCCACGGGTCAGCAACGCATTGGTCACGACTTTGTTTGCAGCCGAGGTGCCGTTTAAAACGAAGTAAGTTTTATCGGCATTAAATACTTTGGCGGCAAACTTCTGTGCATGTTTGGCCGACCCTTCATGGATCAGCAAATCCCCGAGTTTAACGTCGGCGTTGCACATATCAGCGCGGAATAGATTCTCACCGAAGAAATCATAGAACTGCCGCCCTGCCGGGTGCTTTTTGAAAAACTCACCATGTTGGTGGCCCGGGCAGGCAAAAGTGCTGTTTTCCATCGCGACATATTTCGTCAACGTATCGAAAAACGGAGGAAGCAAGCCTTCTTCATAATCTGTTGCGGCGGTTTCGAGCTCCAGATATTCCTGCGCTTTGCCGGTGATCAGTCCCGTAATACCTTCCTGCTCGCTTGACCAGGCATCAGCCGCTAGAAAAACGGGTATCGAAAAACCAGTCCGTTTTAGCAACGCAAGAATACCGCTGCGGCTATCGGCTACAGAAAGAACAACAGCGGCAATATCGGTGAAGTCTGTGCTATCAAGCGCAACCACTTCACGATGCGTGGACAGAGTTGCAACCACATCGTGGCTGGCGGCAATTTTTAAAGATTTCATATGCACAAATCCCAGAGGTCAAGGATGAGTGAGTGCCTTATGGCACAGCAAAGGGAGCATTCCCCGGCGAATGTGTCTTGATGGTCTGAAGGATAATACCCACTCCGACCGCCAGACATCAGTAAAAACAGGCATCGCCTGATTTTACTGATGTCCTACAGTGAAGGTGCGTTGCCCTCACCGCATGGTGAGCAAGGGTCTTCGGGATACGAACGAGAGGTGAACGAGCGCCATCGAGAGATGTCGGTAAACATTGACTATAAACATCAATAAGCGCCCCGTTGCAGATGTGTGAAAAACGGCGCAATCATGGCACCTTCTGACCTGTGGTTCAAGACAGCGCTGCTACCTGGAGCACATTATTCGTGCAAACGCACGGCTTATTAACACAAAACCGTTGACGCCAAACGGCCTTTACGGTTTAATGCGCCCCGTTGCCCGGATAGCTCAGTCGGTAGAGCAGGGGATTGAAAATCCCCGTGTCCTTGGTTCGATTCCGAGTCCGGGCACCACATTTAGAAGAACCCGCCTATGGCGGGTTTTTTGCTTTCTGGGATTCGGACTCTCCATCGAACTTCGTTCGATTACTCGTCGCATCCATGCGACTCGCCCTGCGGGCCAGCGCAAGCGCTGTTCAAAAACGTTCCCGACGTTTTTGTCCGAGTCCGGGCACCACTATTTAAAGAAACCAGCCTACGGGCTGGTTTTTTGCTTTATGGGATTCAGGAATTCAACTTTTCGCCGTATTCACCACTTGCCCGAACCCCTTCCCTTCAAGCTCTGCTTCTGGAGCCGCAAAAAAATCAATATTGAAATATGTGTCTTCGGTAAGCAGTTCAATACGGTGCCAATATTGCGGCGGGCTTACGCCAAAATGACCTTCCTCAATAATCACTTCTATCTCAGCAACGGTGTCATTTTCATTTTTGAAGCCGATATATTTGACCGCTCCTGCCATTACAGACAGACGCCCATAAACATTTTTTTTGGTGTTGTGATGGGTGAGCAAAGCTTTAGGAACCGAGTCTTTGTTCCAGAATGGAGTTGAACGAGTGTGTTTGTAATCTGCCGGGATACGAGCTGCCATAGTGTTCTCCAGAAATAAAAAGTATCTGGATGATAAAGAGCAACATGCATGCCACTTATTTATCACATTGTATTTAAAGGAATTATTAAAAAAAGCAATGACTAATAAAGTCATTATGACAATAAAAAAACGGTCAAAATGACTGCATTGAGTCATTTTGACTATTTCAGGTATTAGCGCACGTTACCCGTGGGTGGGCTATATATTTGAAAGATTCAGTTTTGGATTTCTCCTCATGATGCGGCTAACAATGATCCTGCTTGGTGTTGATTTCCTGCGCTCCCACTGGCGCGGGCTGCGCCGTTTCGGCTGGGTTACGCTAATTGCCGGCGTGGTGATATTCATTGATGCGCTGGATGGTACGCTGTTCTTCCCTATCGAACCTTTTGCCTGCTTAATGCTGGTCGAAGGATGTGCGACGCTGATGGTTGCTCATAGCGGTATGGGCGGGCAGCGTGTGCTGCGCTACGTAAAAGGTGGGGCATTTACTGTCGCTGCGCTGTTGATTCTGGCGGGTCACCATGACGGAAACTTCGTATTAGCAATGATCTTCGGCACGCTATTTATGTTTGATGGTGCGCTGCAAATTGCCTCTGCATTAGTGGTGCGCTATCGGCGCTGGCGGCCAGCTTTATGGGGCGGAATTGTCGAAATCGCACTGGCAATATTCTTTTTCCAGCCCTGGCCCTCGCACTATGCAGGTACGGCTCCTTACTGCCTCGGGCTGGGCCTGGCTTTTGCGGGCTGGAATATGTTTATCCTCGCTAACCGCGTTAAAAGCGCCGCTGCAAACCCTGGGCTTAAAGGTGCGGTCTTTATGGAAGAAGCTGATGTTCCGCCGCTTAAGGTCGTGGAATGGGACGGGCCACCGGGTGACGATGAAAAAGCACTGACAGTTCATGTCTGGACACCTGCTGGCTCAGCCCCGAGCGAGACAATTCCCCGCCCGGTGATTAGCCGTTATATCGCCGCAGTCGACCGCAACGGGGTTATCTCAACCGGCCATGCAGCCATTGAGTCCCCAGGTGGAATTTACATCAGCCTCTACCCTGCCGAGCTAATTGACCAGTCGCCCGACGAGTTCGCCCGCCTGTTGCGCGCAACCCCGGAAAACAACGTTGCAGGATTATTTCAGCCAGATTATGCGACTGAGGCCGCAAAGTGGTGCCCATCCACAAGAAAAGTGCGTATCCGCAATTACAACGAAGCAAAGCTGAAAGCATTCTGGGAGAGTTATCGCCAGAATGAGTCCTACAACCTGACGTACCGCAATTGTTCCAGCAGTGTAGCGCGAGCTTTAGAGGCCGCGCTCGAAGGGTCAGTTGGACGATTGTGGCACAAACGAGGGTTCTGGATGGCAATGGGGAAACTGATGTCTACCCCAGAGCTTTGGGTGGCGTTACAACTACGCAAACGAGCTGAAACCATGGCCTGGACACCGGGCCTGGTTCTGGATTACGCCCGTGCCCTGAGTATGCTTGCCGACCCACGACCAACAGGTTGGTTTAACACCACAAGCCGGGCGCTGAAAAAGATGTTTAACCGCCGTATTGCCTGGGGAAAAGGGAAAAGCGGCGAAGAGGCCGCTGAAGAGTAGCGCTAAACACCTGCCACTAATTTTGCCGCGGCACGGCGATGACGAGAAATCAGATCCGGCACATCAAGACCGATGATATTACCCTGTGTCACGCGCCACTTCCCGCCGACCATTACATGTTCAGCCTTTTCCGCGCCGCATAACAACAGCGCGGAGATGGCATCATGACTGCCGCTAAAACGCAGTTCATCCTGAGCAAACAAGGCTAAATCAGCCTGCTTCCCAACGGCAATTTCACCGATATCAGTGCGCCCGATGAGTTTCGCTGAACCTTGCGCCGCCCAACCCAGCACCCGCTGCGGAGTAATGGCTTCAGCGCCATAACGAAGGCGTTGTAGATAGAGTGCCTGCCGCGCTTCATACATTATGTTTGAAGCATCGTTAGATGCAGATCCATCCACGCCAAGCCCCACTGCGGCACCTGCATTTTCTAAATCCACTGTCGGACACATGCCTGATGCCAGGCGCATATTGGAAACCGGACAATGGCAAACGCCAACTCCCGCACGCCCAAGCCGTTGAATCTCACGCTCATCAAAGTGAATACCATGTGCAAGCCAGGTTCTGTCATTAAGCCAACCTACGCTTTCCAGATAATCCACAGTTCGTAGGCCGAAACGTTGCAGGCAGAAGTTCTCTTCATCCAGTGTTTCAGCCAAATGAGTATGCAAACGCACATCTTCTTTCTGAGCAAGTTGGGCGCTGTCGCGCATGATTTCGGTAGTTACGGAAAACGGTGAGCATGGCGCGAGGGCTATTTGTAGCCACGCTCCTTCCCCTCGCTGATGGTAGCGTTTAATCAACCGTTCGCTGTCGCGTAAAATTGTCTCCGCCTGCTGTACGGTGTGCCGTGGAGGCAAACCGCCTTCGTCTTCACCAAGGCTCATCGAGCCACGCGTTAACACCGCACGCATCCCCAGTGCGCCAACCACATCCACCTGCACATCAATCGCCTCTTCCATTCCCTGCGGAAAAAGATAGTGATGATCCGTGGTGGTGGTGCAGCCAGAAAGCAGCAGCTCTGCCATTGCGACTTTGCTGGCAAGAGCCAAGGCTTCAGCATCGAGACGAGCCCAAATGGGGTAAAGCTGCTTTAACCACGGGAATAGTGGCACGTTAACCACTGGAGCCCAGGCGCGCGTCAGAGTTTGGTAGAAATGATGATGTGTATTGATAAGGCCGGGCAGTAGCACGAGATCGCGGGCGTCGAACACCGCATCGCAAGGCACGGAAGGCTCGCCACCAGCAGGAATTAATTCACGGATAACCGCACCTTCAATCACCACGCCACCGGAGGCATCTTGTGTATTAGCGGTAAAAACTGCGTTGGGTTTTTTGATCCACAAACGTTGTGCAGTCATAACTGGCTCCTGAAAATGAAGATAAAGGGAAGCCAGCTCAGTTATGGCCTGTCTGCTGATCCAGGCATTGCTCAGGCAATTGACGCCATTCTACCCAGGAATTTTGAGCAGTATTATCGCATTTACTTATGGGGGGTTTTGACAGGAGCTCTTGGATGAATTGAAGCTTCGCTGAGTATCTCAACGAAGCTTTTTACTTACTGGGCTATTTTGCAGCCGGTCCACTCGCTTTAACGGCGAAATCTGGCAGTTTTGGGAATTCTAGTTTTGTAGTTTTAAGCTTCTGGGTCAGATCGGCACTGACATCCAGTTCTGGTGAAACTGACATCGCTACTTGTGTCGGTAAAATCACGCCAATTTTCTTGTCGTTACGGTAAGCATCGGTCGCACTCTTCAATGCAGCCATCACCACATTACGCGCAGCTTGTTGCTGCCCTTTCCATTGTTGTGTAAGAACATTTCTATCCGCTTTTCGCGCGGCATCAACTTTATTCGCAGGCATACTGATGTAATTCTTTTCAGCCAATTGCTGACCCTTGTGCAAACTTTCATTCACAGCTTTGAGGTGATCCTGCTCTTGCTTCAGCAAACCAGAATCTACTAAGACCATTTCTACATTTACAAATTTCACTGACGCTTCTCCTGCTTGTTTTGCATCACAACCTATGAGCATCGTACCCGCAACAAGGACCACCATTACTGCACCCGCCATACGGTGAATTAAATTTCTTTTCATTTAATAACAATCTCGTTGGAAATAAGAATATAAATCTCATGGACTTATATTCAAACCAAATACATTAATACGATCTCATTCATTGAATACATAAGTTAGAATGAATATTTCAAAAAGAATGGCCATAATAATGTTGGTGAAAGCAAAATAAAACCTCAGAAATATTATTTATATTCAGCCAATCATTTTTAAACGCCGAGCCGTTTCATAATGATCCATCCAGTAACGGTTAGCCAGTGTGGAAATGGTTACTCCCACGCTGCTTGAGGCATGGATAAACTGGTTATTACCGACATACACGCCAACATGGCGGGTGCCCGGAGAAGTTTGAAAAAAGACTAAATCGCCTGGTTTAAGCTTTTCTTTATTGACGTGCTCACCATTTTGAATTTGCTGAGTTGTGGTTCTTGGCAAAGACTTGTGGAAAGAATCACTAAAAATATGCTGCATGAGTGCAGAGCAATCCACACCTTTATGTGTGGTACCACCAAAACGATAGTGTGTACCTTTCCAATTGGAAAATTCAGCCAATATAGCGGACCTGATATTATTAGAAGTTGTTTTTCTATCATCCTTTATAAATGAGGCATGCTTAGAAAACACATCTTTATTAGAAAGGTTTTTAACCCCTAATGATGCAAATTCCTTTGGCATATTAAAAGCAAAGGAATTTGCACTAATAACTAAAGGGATAATTAAAAGTGAAGCGGTAATGATTTTTTTAAACAAATACATGAGTCATATCTTTTTTGAAGGCAAATACTGTATTACTGAATCTTCAGCAACGTGGCGAACAACTCCTTTTGGGTGAGCAAATAATAAACAGTGCTGAGTGTTAATCCAGCAGATAATCAGTCCATTTTTAGATTTGGCTTTTTTTAGAGACTGTAATTAAAATTGTGTATCTGCCTGTTTTTGATATGTTCACTCCAACAACGGAGACAGGCAAATTATGGACGAAAAGAAACTTAAAGCCCTTGCGGCTGAACTGGCTAAAGGTCTTAAAA